>DMQT01000329.1:2538-2724 GCA_003455595.1 Betaproteobacteria bacterium | reverse complement strand
TGGTTTCCACCTCGTTGTGCAGAAAATACACTTGCCCGCCGCGTTTTAATTCGCGTAGCACGGCTTCGCGAATCACGCCGTCAGAATAGCGCGATACAAAGGTCTTGATGGCGAGGCGCTTTTGCGGTGCGGTGGCGATGACCGAGAAATCGCGGATCCCTTCGAGCGACATCGCCAGCGTGCGCG
>DMQT01000329.1:0-2476 GCA_003455595.1 Betaproteobacteria bacterium | reverse complement strand
GCGTGGCGGTCAGCGTCAGCACATCGACTTCGGCGCGCAACACCTTCATCTGCTCTTTTTGACGCACGCCAAAGCGGTGTTCTTCGTCGATGATGACCAGGCCGAGGTTTTTGAACACCACATCCTTTTGCAACAGTTTGTGCGTGCCGATGACAATGTCCACCTTGCCTTCGCCCAGCCCAGCCAGCGCCTGGCTGACTTCCTTGGCGGAGCGAAACCGCGACAGCTCGGCAATCTTCACCGGCCAGTCGGAAAAACGGTCGGAAAAGGTCTGGAAATGCTGTTCGGCCAGCAGTGTGGTTGGCACCAGCACCGCCACCTGGTAGCCATCCATCAAGGCGATGAAAGCCGCACGTAGTGCAACTTCGGTTTTGCCGAAACCGACATCGCCACACACCAGCCGATCCATCGGGCGCGGTGAGCACATATCACTGATGACGGACTGGATGGCGGTTGCCTGATCCGGTGTTTCTTCAAATCCGAAACCATCGCAAAAGGCTTCGTAATCGTGCGGTTTAAGGGTGAACGCATGTCCTTCGCGTGCCGCCCGGCGTGCGTATAAATTGAGCAGTTCAGCGGCGGTGTCGCGCGCCTGTTGCATGGCGCGACGCTTGGCTTTTTCCCACTGGCCGCTGCCAAGCTTGGAGAGCGGGACTGATTCGGGCGCGGCACCGCTGTAACGCCCGATCAGATGCAGTTGTGACACCGGCACGTAGAGTTTGTCGTTGCCGGCGTATTCCAGCAGCAGAAATTCGGCTTCGCCTTCGCCCAGATCCATGCTCATCAGCCCCAGATAGCGGCCAATGCCGTGGTCGGCGTGTACCACCGGGTCACCCACTTTGACCTCGGACAGGTCACGCAGCATGCCATCAACCTGGCTGCGGCGGCCGCTGTCGCGGCGCTGGGTGCGTACGGTGGTCGCGTACAGTTCGGCTTCGGTGACATAGGCCAGCGGCGGCTGGGTATTCAGGATGAAGCCATTGGTCAGGGGCGCCACGCCCAGCAAAGGGCTACCTGGCTGGGCGGTGCAGCTGGCGTAATCCTCGCACAGTGCCGGTTTGAGGCTGTACTCAGCGAAATACTGCGCCATGGTTTCGCGCCGTCCCAGACTTTCGGCCAGCAGCACGACCTGGCCTGGAAACGTGCTGATGAAATCCTTGATGCGGTGCAGCGGGTCGTCGGCACGGCGCTCAACGTCGAGCCGGGGCAACGGGCGCGTGCTGCCATCTACGCTGTTGCCTTGACTGAGTTCAATGCGCGGGTAGGCTTTCAGTCCGCCGAACAGGCCATCCACTGCCAGAAACAGGTCAGCCGGGGGCAACAACGGGTGTTGCGGATCCCCACGCAGCAGCTTGTAGCGGCTCTCGGTATCGCGCCAGAAGTCTTCCGCCGCCGCTTCCACAGCGCCGTGCAAACAGAGCAGGGCATTGGCCGGGAGGTAATCGAACAGGCTGGCAGTGGCCTCAAAAAACAGCGGCAGGTAATACTCGATGCCCGCCGGTGCCAGGCCGTTGCTGACATCCTTGTAGAGCTGGCGTTTCGAAGCGTCGCCCTCGAAACGGTCACGGAAATTCTCGCGAAAGCGCGCAATCCCGGCTTCGTCCAGCGGAAATTCACGCGCCGGCAGCAGGCGGATTTCCTTGACCGGATAAATACTGCGCTGGGTGTCCACGTCAAACGTGCGGATGGTCTCGATCTCGTCGTCAAACAGGTCGATACGATACGGCAGCGGGCTGCCCATCGGGAACAAGTCCAGCAGGCCGCCGCGCACGCTGTATTCGCCGGGCGACACCACTTGGCTCACGGCGCTGTAACCGGCCAGCGTCATCTGTCCGCGCAGGGCGTTCAAATCGAGTTTTTGGCCTTGTTTCAGGAAAAAGGTATAGGCACCCAGATAACTGGGTGGTGCCAGGCGATACAGGGCAGTCGTCACCGGCACGATCGCCACATCGCATTGTCCCTGCGCAATCTGATACAGCGTTGCCAGTCGCTCGGACACCAGATCCTGGTGCGGCGAAAAGTGGTCGTAGGGCAGGGTTTCCCAGTCCGGCAGCAAATTGACTTGTAATGCTGGTGCGAACCAGCGGATTTCTGCCAGCAAGCGTTGCGCGTCGAGCGCGTTGGCGGTGAGCACCACCAGCGGGCGGGCCTTTGTGGCCAGCTCGGCCAGTGCCAATGCCTCGGCAGAGCCGGTCAGCGGCTGCAGGTGGGCACGTTGTCCGGGGGCTGGAAGCGGCTGATTGAAGAGCATGTGGGAGCGCAAATTGGAGCATTATAACTTTTCATGCTGGAAATAACCGTTAGCACAGCTATGCTGAGGTGGTACTTGGGTATTTTGGGGAGGATGGCATATGCAGTTTCGCGACCGGGAATATGCTGCGCACAAGCTGGCGGCCGTACTAATCGAATATCAGGACAAGCATCCGCTGGTGCTGGCGATCCCGCGTGGCGCCGTGCCGATGGGGCGCATCATTGC
>DMQT01000122.1 GCA_003455595.1 Betaproteobacteria bacterium | reverse complement strand
TCCGACCGCATCGGGCGCAAGCAACCCATCGTCTGGGGCATGTGGCTGTGCGGCACCGGTGTCGCACTGGTGCTGATGGGCAAAGGTGAGTTGTGGTGGTCGTTTGCTGCGGCGGTGATGGGCTTCGGCATGGCGTTGCTGTACCCGACTTTGTCCGCTGCCGTCTCCGACATTGCGCACCCCAATTGGCGCGGCTCGGCCATCGGCATTTACCGCTTCTGGCGCGACCTCGGCTACGGCATTGGCGCGCTGCTGCTGGGCGCGGTGGCCGCATTGTTCGGCGGTATTGAGGCGGGGTTCTGGTTTACCGCTGTCGCCATGTTCATCTCTGGCCTCATTGTTCTGCTGGTGTGCGAGGAAACCCACCCGCGATTGAATCCAGCGTCTGATTGATTTTTTGAAAAGGAATGATGTGATGAATAGAACCCTGAGCATCCTCCTTGCTGGCGTGAGCTTTTTGGCTGTGCCCGCATGGTCTGCGGAAAACCCCGTGGTGGTGAACGCATTGTCGGAATACATGGACTTTAATGAATACGGCAGCAGCCTGATCTGGCCGGAACAGATTCCGAAAGACGACTGGAACAAAGTCTTTATTGTGGACGCACGCGACGCCGCGCAGTTTGAAAAGGAACACATCCCCGGCGCGGTCAACATCGAATGGCGTCAGGCGGTAGCGCGCCGCGCCGAGTTGCCGAAAGACCGCATGGTGGTGATGTATTGCAACTCCGGCTCGCTGTCCGCGCAAACCGTGTTCGCGTTACGCCTGTTGGGGCACGACAATGTGAAAGTGCTGCAGGACGGTATCGAAGGCTGGAAAGCCAAAGGCGGCTTTGACGCCAACCAGCGCAGCTTGGACAAGGCCAAACTTTGAGACGCGGCACCATCCCCGTAAACAACACCTGGTGAGCGATAACGATGCGAAAACCCCTGGCGATACTCCACGCCGCGCCGCGCCGCTGGCCACCGATCAGCGCGCCTTGACCGCGCTGCGCAAGATGGGCTGGGACGAGCGTGATCTGCCCCCCGGTGTGCAGAAAAGCGCCATGAAGACGTTAAGTGCGCTGATGATGGATGCGGATGAAATCGTTTCCTTCTGAGAAAGCGCGGCTCATATGAGCAAGTCGCGCATCGATCTCGACGACAACGTTACCACGCCGGTGGATGCGGCGGCATACGACGCCTGGTATGACACGCCGCGCGGGCACTGGATTGGCGAGCGCGAATTCCGCCTTGCGCAGCGTCTGCTCGCGCCGCAACCCGGCGAGACCCTGCTGGACGTCGGTTGCGGCACGGGCTGGTTCACGCGCCGTTTTGCCGCGACGGGTCTGCACCTGACGGGTCTGGATCCGAACGCCGCCTGGCTGGACTATGCGCGCAGCCGTAGCACAGGAACCATTACCTGGCTGAAGGGCGATGCCCGACGCCTGCCATTCCCGGACGGACATTTCGACCGTGTGGTCTCCATCGCCGCGCTGTGCTTTATCGACGACGAACATACGCCGCTGGCGGAAATCGTGCGCGTTACCCGGCGGCGCTTTGCCGTGGGCTGGCTCAATCGCGCCAGCCTGCTCTACCGGCAGAAGGCAGGGCGTGGTGCCTACGTCGGCGCGCGCTGGCACACGGCGGCGGAAGTGCGGGCCCTGTTTGACGACCTGCCGGTACGCCATCTCACGATTCGCAGTGCCGTGTTCCTACCGGGCGGTGGACGCCTAGCGCGTACCGTGGAGCCGCTGTTGCCAAGCGGTTTGCCTTGCGGGGCCCTACTCGTTGCAGCAGGGGAGGTTCTGCGGCAGGGATAGGGCAGGCTCTGGTGCGCAGTCGTGCAAATTGTTGGGTGGTGGTGCTGCTGCCCTGTTTTTGTTCCCGGCTGCCATTTTTTTGCAATGGGCATAAAGAATTACTTGAACTTATCAATGATTCGAATTCGGGTGCAGCCTCGGAGCCATTTGTTTATGTGCAGATTCGCCATGCCACCGTGCTTGCTGTTTCCTGCGTTATTCGAATACCGAGTCTTTCGCGGCTTCAACCTGGATGTGCAGGGTGACTTCATCGCCGACGCTGGATAGATAAGCTGTCATGCCAAAATCCGAGCGCTTGAATTGCATGTGAATGTCAGCACCGCACTCGTCGTATTTGCTGATGACGTTCTGGCCGCATTTGAAGTTGCGGATGGTGAGCGTTACCGGTTTGGTCACACCCAGCAGCGTGAGTTTGCCATCGGCGCTGACTGGCACTTCGCCGTCGAACTTCAGGCTGTCGGAGGCGAATACGATGTCCGGATATTTTGCGACATTGAAAAACTTCTCGCCGCGCAGCACTTCATCGCGCAGTTTCATGCCGGTGGTAATCGACGCAGCCTCGACTTTGACATTCGCCGAACCCGTGTGCGCTTGACGGTCCAATGTGATGCTGCCAGCGGTTTTGCCGAAAAAACCGCGCTGCGTGGAAAACCCGCCGTGGTTGATTTCAAAACTCGGGTAAGTGTGGGTTGAATCGATGGTGTAGTTCGCTGCCTGTACCGGGGTTGCCAGCATCAGCAGCAGGTAAAAACCGATAGGGCGAATCACGGCACGCATGGCGTTCAACGTGGCCGTAAAAACGGCAGCATGCGCACCAGCACGCTGTCGCGGTCGATGAAATGATGTTTGAGCGCAGCCAGCGTGTGTAGCGCCACCACGCCCAGCAGCCCATAGGCCAGCAGCTCGTGCACTTCTTTCATCGTCTCGAACAGGGGTTTGTTTTTGGCAACCAGATCAGGCAATTGCCAAATACCGAGGTATACCACCGGAAATCCGCCCGCCGAACTCATCACCCAACCCGACACCGGCAAGGCAAACAGCAGCACGTACAGGCCAAAATGCGTGAGCGCAGCAGTTTTGCGTTGCCAGCCAGGCATACCGGCATGAGCTGGCGGGGCACCGTGGATCAAACGCCAAAGCAGACGTAATGCGGCGAGCAGGAATACCGTCACGCCGATCCACTTGTGCCAGCTGTAAAACTGCAATTTCTGCGGCGACGTCGCCATGTCGGTCATCACCCAAGCCAGCGGCACGGTGACGAAAATCAGCAGCGCCACCAGCCAGTGAAAGAAAATTGCCGGGGCGGAGTAAGTTTTGGGCTGGAATAGGGTGTCAGTCATGGGTATTGTTATAGATAAAGGAAATGAATACATCATAAAGAGCAATGCGAAGGGTGCCAAGTTCCATGACTTATGCAGAATTACTCGAAGCGCTGCAAACACGGACTGCCTATGTCTTGTTATATGGTGATGCCAGAACAACGCTGCATGCAGCGATGCGCAGACAACACCCGGATCCCCTATTGGGCGAGATTATCGCCATGCTGTACCAGTGGTGCGCGCTGACGGACGTAGACGCACAGGTGCAGCGTGCCGCACTGGTGGTTGCGCTGGGTCCGTTGCGGCGGCGTTTCATGGCGGGGGGGGGGGGGGG
>DMQT01000059.1:863-3409 GCA_003455595.1 Betaproteobacteria bacterium | reverse complement strand
GACCGCACCGGCACCGGCACGCTGTCGGTGTTCGGCCACCAGATGCGCTTTGACCTTGCCCAGGGCTTTCCGCTTGTCACCACCAAAAAATGCCATTTGCGCTCGATCATCCACGAGTTGCTGTGGTTTTTGCAGGGCGACACCAATATCCGTTATCTGAAGGAAAACGGCGTGCGCATCTGGGACGAATGGGCCGATGAAAACGGTGACCTGGGGCCGGTGTATGGCAAACAATGGCGCAGCTGGCCAACCCCGGATGGCGGCCGCATCGACCAGATTGCAAGGGTGCTGCACGATCTCAAACACAACCCGGATTCGCGCCGCATCATCGTGTCGGCGTGGAATGTGGCCGAACTCGACCAAATGGCGCTGGCGCCATGCCACGCGTTTTTCCAGTTTTATGTGGCCGACGGCAAACTCAGCTGCCAGTTGTATCAGCGCAGCGCCGATATTTTCCTCGGCGTGCCATTCAACATCGCCAGCTATGCGCTGCTGACGCTGATGCTGGCGCAGGTCAGCGGCCTGCAACCCGGTGATTTTGTGCATACGCTGGGCGATGCACACCTGTATACCAACCATCTGGAACAAGCGCGAGAGCAGCTTATGCGCACGCCCAGAGCCTTGCCGGTCATGCGCTTGAACCCGTCGGTGACCGAACTGCTGGCGTTCAGATTCGACGATTTCGAGCTGCTGGATTACGACCCGTACCCGGCGATCAAAGCGCTGGTGGCGGTGTAAAAAGGGGAGGGGATGAATCTGCCCATCTGGACCGAGCATGTTAAATCGCTGGTAGGTATTTTCGCCATTCTCAATCCGCTTGGCGTGATTCCGGTCTACCTCAGCCTGACCAGCGACCGTCGCCCCGAGGAAATGCGCCGCACTGCGCTCAAAACCGCGACTGCGGTGGCGGTGATTTTGATATTGGCGGCGTGGGCGGGCGACAGCCTGCTGGCGTTTTTCGGCATCGGTCTACCTGCATTCCGTATCGCCGGTGGCTTGCTGGTATTGCTCATCGCGATTGCCATGTTCCACGCCAAAACCAGTCCGGCGCGACAGACCGCCGCCGAACAGACCGAGGCCGAATCCAAGAACGATATTTCCGTTGTGCCGTTAGCGATACCCTTACTGGCCGGACCGGGTGCCATCAGCCTGGCGATTGTCGACGCGCATCAGGCAACCAGCTGGCCGGACAAGCTGATATTCAGTGTGGGCATCATCGGCGTCGCGGCCATCGTCTGGCTGGTGCTGCGCATGGCTGAGCCGATCGGCGCACGGCTGGGAACGTCAGGATTGAATATTGCCACCCGGGTGATGGGGCTGATCCTCGCCGCGATGGCAGTGCAGTTCATGGCCGATGGCTTGCTGGCGCTGTTTCCGGGTTTGTCGCATTAAGGTAGAGCGGGCGGCGGGTTGAGCGCTTTGAGGATTTGCGTGACATCGCCGGATGCCAGCGAGGCGGGCTGCGGCCCCTCGATTTTGGTATCCGCCCAGTCCACCATCGCGCTGCTGATGAACGATACCAGCGTCGCCAGGGTAAACACCAGTGCGCCACGCGTCATGCCCTTGCCGATGTCCTGTTCATCGAGCCAGCGGTTGATGAACCAAGCCGCCGCAAAGAATACCAGTGTGGAAATAATCAGACTTAACATCAATTTAACTCGCTCTAATTGCCAATATGGATACGATGAATCTAACCCGACCTCGTCTCGCCCTGATTGCCGCCCACGCGCAAAACCGCATCATCGGCGTCAACAATACGCTGCCCTGGCGTTTGCCGGAAGACCTGCGGCATTTCAAAGCGCTTACCCTCGGGCATCATATCCTGATGGGGCGCAAAACCTTTGAGTCGATTGGCCGCCCTTTGCCGGGCCGCACCACGGTGATCATTTCGCGCAACGGTTATGACGCGCCTGCCGGGTGTTTGGTTGCAGCGTCTATTGAAGCCGCATTGAATGCCTGCTCGGGTGACGCCGAAGTGTTTTGTGTTGGCGGCGCGCAACTCTATGCACAGCTGTTGCCGTTGGCTCAGCGCCTGTATCTGACCGAGATTGCTGCGGAATTCGACGGCGATGCCTGGTTCCCCGCCTATGATCGCGCAGACTGGGATGAAATCAGCCGCGACCCGCGTCACGATGCAGCCAGCGGTTTACACTATGATTTTGTAATCTATCAACGTAAGGGGGCGGCACAATGAAAGCACTGCTGGTTTTGGTATTCAGTTTACTGGTGACATCCACGTCGGTCAGCGCGGCACAGACCGAGTTGACCTGGTACGGCCATTCCGCCTTCAAGCTCACCACGCCGACTGGCAAGGTGCTGCTGATCGACCCGTGGATCACCAATCCCGCCAACAAGAACGGTAAAGCCGATCTGGCGGCGCTGAAGCATGTGGATTTGATCCTCATCAGCCACGGTCATTTCGATCACGTTGGCGATGCCGTCGCCATTGCCAAGACCACCGGTGCCAAACTGGTCAGTACCTTCGATCTGGGTAACGCGCTGGTGACCTACGCAGGCTATCCCAAAGCGCAGGCCGGGTTTGATAC
>DMQT01000059.1:0-600 GCA_003455595.1 Betaproteobacteria bacterium | reverse complement strand
CGCAGTTTCACAAGGTTGACGTGATGCTGGCGTGCATCGGCGACCACTTCACCATGGGCCCGGATCGCGCCGCGCTGGCAACGAAACTGGTCGCGCCGCGTGTTGTCATCCCCATGCATTACGGCACCTTCCCGGTGCTTAATGGCACGCCTGCCGAGTTCAAAGCCGCTTTGGCAAAGGACGGCGTGAAATCGAAACTCGTGGTGATGCAGCCGGATGAGACACTCAAGTTCTGATGGCGCTTGCCTGGAACGAAATCAAGGACTGCGCGCTGACCTTTTCCAACGATTGGGCCAAAGCAGAATCTGAAGACGCTGACGCTCATCGCCAGCTTGTTGCCTGCACCGTCCATCAAACCAGCCTGTAAGCGCAAGACTGGATATAAAGGAGACATGAAAATGGCGTTGGTCCTGACTTCAAGCGCATTCGCGCACCAGGCAGCAATACCCTCGCATTACACCTGCGATGGGGCGAATGTGTCGCCACCCTTGACGTGGACTGGCGTGCCAGTTGATGCGAAAAGTCTGGTGCTGATTGTGGATGACTCTGACGCACCCGACCCCGCCGCGCCGCAGCGGGTGTGGGTGCACTGGCTGCTGT
>DMQT01000155.1:3526-3751 GCA_003455595.1 Betaproteobacteria bacterium | reverse complement strand
GACCGCCGTGCTCATCGAGACGCTCGTCGCCCTCGGCGCCGAGGTCCGCTGGTGCTCGTGCAACATCTTCTCCACCCAGGACCATGCGGCGGCTGCGATTGCCGCCACCGGCACGCCGGTGTTCGCCGTCAAGGGCGAATCGCTGGAAGACTACTGGGACTACACCCACCGCATTTTCGAGTGGGCCGACGGTGGTTACAGCAACATGATTCTGGACGACGGCGG
>DMQT01000155.1:0-3339 GCA_003455595.1 Betaproteobacteria bacterium | reverse complement strand
AATCCGGGCAGCGAAGAAGAGCGCGTGCTGTTTGCCGCGATCAAGGCCAAGCTGGCTGTAGACGCCACCTGGTATTCAGTACGTCTGGCGCAGATCAAGGGTGTGACTGAAGAAACCACCACCGGCGTGCACCGTTTGTATCAGATGTTCGAGCGCGGCGAGCTGAAATTCCCCGCCATCAACGTCAACGATTCGGTCACCAAATCCAAGTTCGATAACCTGTACGGTTGCCGCGAATCGCTGGTGGACGGTATCAAGCGCGCCACCGACGTGATGATTGCCGGAAAAGTGGCCGTGGTCGCAGGCTACGGCGACGTCGGCAAAGGCTCGGCGCAGGCGTTGCGTGCGTTGTCTGCGCAAGTCTGGGTGACCGAAATCGACCCGATCTGCGCACTGCAGGCAGCGATGGAAGGCTACCGCGTGGTGACCATGGATTACGCTGTGGACAAGGCCGACATTTTTGTCACCGCCACCGGCAACTACAACGTCATCACGCATGACCACATGGTCAAGATGAAAGACCAGGCCATCGTCTGCAACATCGGCCACTTCGACAATGAAATCGACGTCGCCGGGATCGAAAAATACCAGTGGGACGAGATCAAGCCGCAAGTCGATCACGTGATTTTCCCCGACGGCAAACGCATCATCCTGCTGGCCAAGGGTCGTCTGGTGAACCTCGGCTGCGCCACCGGCCACCCGTCCTACGTGATGAGTTCGTCGTTCGCCAACCAGACCATCGCCCAGATCGAGCTGTTTACCCGCACCGCCGACTACCCGGTGGGCGTGTACACCTTGCCCAAGCACCTGGACGAAAAAGTTGCGCGCCTGCAACTCAAGACGCTGAACGTGCAACTGACCGAGTTGACCGAACAGCAAGCGACATACATCGGCGTGGACAAGAACGGCCCGTACAAGGCCGATCACTACCGCTACTAAGTCGCATCACCTGCGCCGATTTTTTGGCGCAGGCCCCGATTATTTCAGGAGGTTGCCATGCGTTTATTGTTGCTGTGGTTGCTCAACGCCGTAGCCTTGCTGCTGGTGACCTACCTGCTGCCATCGATACGCGTCGATGGCTTTGGCGCGGCGCTGATTGCAGCGCTCGGCCTCGGCTTCATCAACACCCTGGTGCGCCCGGTGCTGGCGCTGCTCACCCTGCCGCTTACCGTGCTCACGCTCGGCGTGTTTTATCTCGTGCTCAACGGCTTTTTGTTCTGGCTCGCCAGCCACATCCTGCCCGGCTTTCATGTGCAGGATTTCGTCTCCGCCATGATTGGCGCGGTGCTCTACGGCCTGATTGCCTGGCTGTTGTCTGCCCTGATTCCAGATTAATTTATCATGACCCCAACCACTTTCAGCTTCGAGTTTTTCCCCCCAAAAACGCCGGAAGGCATGGACAAGCTGCGCGCCACGCGCGACCAGCTCGCCCGGCTTAAGCCCAAGTTTTTTTCCGTCACCTTTGGCGCTGGCGGCTCCACCCGTGATTTTTCGCTGGAGACCGTGCTCGACATCCAGCGCGCCGGGTACGAGGCCGCACCGCACCTGTCGTGCATCGGCTCCACGCACGTCAACATTCGCGCCATCTTGCAGGAATACCAGAACCACGGTATCCGCCATATCGTTGCACTACGCGGCGACCTGCCCTCCGGCATGGCCAGCACCGGCGAATTCCGCTACGCCAACGAACTGGTCGAATTCATCCGCAGCGAAACCGGCGACTGGTTCAACATCGAAGTCGCCGCCTACCCGGAATACCACCCTCAAGCACGTAGCGCACGCGATGACCTGCTCAATTTCAAACGCAAAGTCGACGCCGGTGCCAATTCCGCGATCACCCAATACTTTTTCAATGCCGACGCCTATTTCAACTTTGTCGATGAAGCCGCCGCGCTGGGTGTGAACATCCCCATCGTGCCGGGCATCATGCCGATCGGCAACTTCTCCCAACTGGCGCGCTTCTCCGACGCCTGCGGCGCAGAAATCCCGCGCTGGATGCGCAAACAGCTCGAAGGCTACAGCGATGACATCGACTCGATCCGCGCCTTCGGGCTGGATGTGGTGACCGACTTGTGCGAGCGCTTGCTTAAGGGCGGCGCACCGGGGCTGCATTTTTATACGATGAATCAGGCAGCGGCGACGACGGAGATCTGGAAGCGGTTGGGGTTGTGAACATTCAGGATCGGGCATGACCAAGCACGCCCATTCTTCCACCGAAGACGGCGCTGCCCCACCCACCTCAGTGGCTTCCATGCCGGCACGCAGTCTGGGCGCGACAGATCTGCCCCCGTCGCCGACCCAGCAGCGTTTCAACCGTCTGCTCGCGCGCATCGACAAACTCAAGCAGCAACTCGACACACTGCAAACCCTGGCCGATACGCAGCGACCGCTGCANNCACAAGCAAACCGCCACCGACATCCTGTGCAAGCTGTGCGAAACCCTCGCTGCCGACGGCGATGAAGCCATGCGCGTGCTGCATGACAAGTACAGCCCGCTCAGCCTGGAAGAAATGCATCAAGTTGCGGCCGCCCATGTGCGTGCCGTGATGGAAGAAACCCTGGGTCGCCCACTCGACACCGAGCTGCCGCTGGATTCGCTCGATGACGTGCTGTTCGCCGGGATGCGCCAACTGCGCGATGCGAAAGCGGCCGAAGAGGCACAGCGCCAGCAAACCAGAGCCAAGCGCAAACCCACCGCCGGCCAGCGCCGCACCGAGCAACAACAGGAAGATGCCGAGACCACCCTGCGCAAGCTGCATCGCCAGCTAAGCAGCGCGTTGCACCCCGACCGCGAGCTTGATCCCGCTGTGCGCGCACACAAAAACACCCTGATGGTCGAGGCCAATACCGCCTACAAACGGCGCGATCTGGTGGCCTTGCTGCACATCCAGTTGCACATCGCGCAGACCGATCCGCAGTCCTTATCGCGCATGGCCGAAGAAAAAATCGAGTCCATGAGCCTGCTGCTCAGGCAGCAAACCGCCGAACTGGAGCGCGAACTGGACACTCAAAAACAGCACCTGCTGCATGAATTCGACATGTCACCGCACGAACCCTTGAGCGCGGCCAGCCTGCGCAGCCATTTGACGATGGAAAAACAGGCGTTGAATCAGGAAGTCGCCGCGATGGAGCAGGACCTGAGAACCGTGCGCGATGATGCGTCATTCAAACGCTGGCTCAAACAGCAAAAGCAGTTGGCTGAGCGGTACGATGATTTTGATCCGCGTGACGATTGGTAAATCATCTGGGTAGTCCGCGTGATAAGTTGTTTGACGGCTATTTTTATACGTTGAATCAGGCGGCGGCGACTGTATAGATTTGGAGCTGTCTCTTATACAC
>DMQT01000323.1:843-3078 GCA_003455595.1 Betaproteobacteria bacterium | reverse complement strand
AACCAGTTCGATCAAGGTAAAACCATGATTACTTTTGTTCACTTTTCATTCCTCCGTGTCCCGCCATTTTAAAGAGGGCGGCAAATTAAATTTCGTGGTTCGCATACAGCACAAACCATGCCACAAATCAGTGCTTAACTTGTCGAGCAACCCTCACCAGCGTTACGCCTTCCACTTTGGGTACAGCTCCCCCGCCGTTAACCAGTGGACGTTCAACTGCAGCAATCCGGAAACGCTGCGCCGTTTCGTGGGCAGGTTCCGCTTCCAAAATGGGATCGTGGCCCAGCGTGTAGACTAGCTCGCGTCGCCGCGTATCAAAATACCAAGTATTCGTTGGAATCGCATGCTGTTCCGGGTTTTGAAATGCCCCGATATAGTTGGGAGGCGGCGCAGCCAGCCAGTTGATGGGGTTTTCATGCACCAGACTGCCTATCTCATTCATTTTGTCCTGCATCATCAACTCGGCCACGCGCAGCCGCAGACCGCTGCGCATGTTGATGACCGTCATTTCCATGACGGTTTTTTCTGCCAATGCCTGATAGCCAAGAAATCGATCGAAGAGCAGGAGGGACAATACGCTGACAATCAGAATGATCCCCAGCAGTTCGAACAGGGTGAAGCCGAGCTGCTTTCCCCTATCCAATGTAACTGACGCCAGGCGGCAGAATTTGCCACCCTGTGCGTATTTCATTTATGCATCGCGACCTTGCCCAGATCCCAGATCGGCAGGAATACGCCCAGCGCAAGCACCAGAACAATGATGCCGAGGCCGACAATCAGGATGGGTTCGATTTGCGATGACAGGGTTTTGAGTTCGTAATCCACTTCGCGCTCGTACATTTCGGCAATCTCGTCCATCAGGCTGTCGAGCTCGCCGGTTTCCTCGCCTACCGCAACCATCTGCAACACCACCGGCGTAAACACGCCTGCCGTCACGGCAGTACGCAGTATGCTTTCGCCCCGCTCAATGCCATCGCGCATTTGCGTGATGCGGCTGGCAATGTAGGCATTGTCCACCGTTTGCGCCACCACATTCAGACCCTGCACGATGGGCACGCCGCTTTTGCTGGCCAGCGCGAAACTGCGCGCGAAACGCGCCAGCGCGCCTTTCAGCACGATCTTGCCGACAATCGGGAAGCGCAGCTTGAGCTTGTCCCAGCGATAACGGCCGTTGACTGTGGCGATATAAATCTTGAACGCAAACCCGGCAGCTATCAGCAATACAAGGATCAGCGGCCAGAACCTGACCATGAAATTGGAGAAGCCGATGAGTATCTGCGTCATCAGCGGCAGTTCGGCGTTGAAACCCGCATACACTTTGGCAAACGCCGGGATCACAAACAGGTTGATCACCGTGATTGCCACCGCCATGGCAATCACCACAAACATCGGGTAACGCATGGCGCTACGGACCCGTTCTTGCATCAGGCGTTCGAATTCGAGATGATCGAACAGGCGCAGGAAGATTTCTTCCAGCCGTCCGGTCATCTCGCCGACGCGTACCATGCTCAGGTAGAAAGCAGAAAAAACGTTCGGGTGGCGACGCATGGCCGCAGAAAGCTCGCGCCCCGAATCCAGCGATTCGCGGATATCGCCCAGCACCCGTCCAAACGATTTGTTGATGGCGGATTCCTGCAAACCGGCCAGCCCGCGCATGATCGGCACGCCGGCCTTGAGCAGTGTGTAGAGCTGACGACTGAACAGCTGGACATCGATGGAACGGATCTTTTCTTCGGTCAAGCGCGCCCACCAGCCGCCTTCACCGCTCAAGGCCGGTTTCTTGGTCAGCGCGATTTCAATCGGCGTGATACCTGTATTGAATAGCTGCTCCGCTACAGCGCTGCTGTCGGCGCTTTCGAGCACGCCTTGCACGAGTTCGCCGCGAGCATTGCGGGCTTTATAGGCAAAGAAAGGCATTTAGTCTTCGAATTGATTGCTGATGCGCATGGCTTCCGCCACGGTGGTTTTTCCAGCGGCAGCCAGTGCCACGGCATGCCTGCGCAAGGTCTGTCCGGCCATTTGTGCCTGAGCCGCTTTCATGAAGTGCGCCGGGTCGTGATGGTTGGCTGCATCTGCCACGGCTTCCGTCATTTCCAGCATTTCGTATACGCCTGTACGGCCGCGGTAGCCGGTACCACTGCAATGCGCACAACCGCGTCCATACAAATACCGGCGAGTGTCAACAGCATCCCCCAGCTCGGCTTTCAACCATTCATGCTCGGTGGGTTTCAGCGC
>DMQT01000323.1:0-800 GCA_003455595.1 Betaproteobacteria bacterium | reverse complement strand
AGCACGACCTGGATGGAGGTGGCAACCATATAGCGGGGCACGCCCATATCCAGCAAACGTATCGGGGTGCTCGCCGCATCGTTGGTGTGAAGGGTGGACAATACCAGGTGGCCGGTCATGGCCGCGCGCATGCCGATCTGGGCGGTATCCTGGTCGCGCATCTCGCCGACCAGCACCACATCCGGATCCTGGCGCAATGCGGAACGCAGCACTCGGGCAAACGTCAGCTCGATTTTATCGTTGACCTGCACCTGATTGATGCCCGGCAGGCGATATTCAACCGGGTCTTCGACGGTAATCAATTTTCTTTCCAGCGTATTCAGTTCGGCCAGCGCACCATACAGGGTAGTGGTTTTACCGCTCCCGGTGGGGCCCGTCACCAGCACCAGTCCATTCGGCCGCCGCAGAATCGCACGGAATCTTTCCAGCATGCCGGGCGGCATACCTATTGAATCCAGCTTGAGCGTTGTGCCGCTCTGGTTCAGCAGGCGCATCACTACCGACTCGCCGTACTGGGTGGGCATTGTAGAGATACGTACGTCGATCTGCTGCTGCTTGACCTTGATGGCGAAACGTCCATCCTGGGGCAGACGCTTTTCCGATATATCCAGACCCGACATCAACTTGAGCCGCAGCGCCAGGGCAGAGGCAATCTTGATATCGGATTCGGTTTGCAGATGCAGCACCCCGTCTATGCGGAAACGGATTTGCAGACGTCCTTCCTGCGGCTCGATGTGAATGTCTGAAGCCCGCACCTGCGTTGCATCATCGAATACTGACTGCAGGAGTTTGACTACCGG
>DMQT01000151.1 GCA_003455595.1 Betaproteobacteria bacterium | reverse complement strand
GCGGAAACAGGCCTTCCTGCATGCGCGCGCCACCGCTGGCGGCGTAACACACGAACGGCAGTTTGTGTTCCAGACACACCTCGACGCCGCGCACAAAACGCTCACCGACGACTGCGCCCATCGACCCCCCCATGAACTTGAACTCGAACGCAGCGACCACCAGCGGCACATTCAACACCCTGCCCTGCATCACCACCAGCGCATCTTTTTCTTCCGTGGTGCGCTGCGCTTCAATCAAGCGGCTCGCATATGTTTTACTGTCCTTGAATTTGAGCGTATCAAGCGGGCTGATCTCGGCACCGATTTCAAGCTGGCCTTCCGGGTCGAGCAGCATTTCCAGCCGCGCACGCGCATCAATGCGATGGTGGTGGCTGCACTTGGGGCAGACTTCCAGGTTGTTTTCAAGATCAGCCCGATACAGCACCGTTTCGCACGACGGGCACTTGCTCCACAGCCCTTCCGGCATGACTTTTTTGGCTGAGCCATCCGCTTCGCGACGGTTGATTTTTGGACGCAGAATTTTTTGAAACCAGCTCATTATTTATCCTTGCTTATTGGGCGTCCATCGCGGCGCGAATGCTACGCACGAAGGCACTGAGATTGTTGATAACCTGTTCGCGCGGCGAATTTTCAATTTCCTGCACGATGCGGCTGCCGATCACAACCGCATCGGCAAACTGGGCAATGCTATGCGCCGTAGCGCCGTCACGAATGCCAAACCCCACGCCTACCGGCAAACCGCAACGCTCACGAATCACTGGAATATGTGAAGCCACCTCAACCAGGTCAAGATTGGCAGATCCCGTTACACCTTTGAGCGAGACGTAGTATACGAAGCCGCTGGCGCGCTGCGCCACCACGTTGATACGTGATTCGGGCGTCGTCGGCGACAGCAGAAAAATCATGTCAATGTCGTGCGCGGCCAGCGCATCTGCCACGCCCGTACATTCTTCTGGTGGAATATCCACCGTCAGCACCCCATCCACACCTGCCGCAGCAGCCTGCGTGGCAAACGCCGCATAGCCCATGCGCTCAATCGGATTGGCATAGCCCATCAGCACGATTGGCGTGGTGTTATTCGTGGTACGGAATTCCGCCACCATCGCCAGCACATCTTTCAGGCCGACACCATGCCGCAACGCCCGTTCCGACGCGCGCTGGATAGTCGGCCCATCCGCCATCGGGTCAGAAAACGGCACGCCCACTTCGATGATGTCGGCACCCGATGCCGCCAGCGCGTGCAGTATCGGCACCGTGAGCTGCGGGTCGGGATCGCCTGCGGTGATGAAAGGAATTAACGCGGCTTTATGCTGCGTCTTGAGGTGTTTAAAAACGGATGAAATACGCGACATATAAAACCAGTAAGTAAATTTAAATTAGCAACGCGCGATCAGATTGTAAGCATCAAGGCTGCGGTTGCTTTATCCGAAGCTGACGCTGAATCATTGAGGTGTTGAATAACGCTTTGCTGATCATCTTGACTGCGATTTTGACTCAGCTTGAATTTTCCCTGAACTTCAGAGACTTCAATCTCGAAGCCAATAATCATGTCCAGGAGCCGCGTTTTTTTCTCGCGCGAGTAACTCGCCTGAACGGAATCCGGATAAGCCACATCATGCCTCTCTGTCAGCTTATTTAGTAGCGTTTAGTAGCGCCTCAAGCTGAGACGACTCATCAATCATCCGTGCCTTGCCATATAAATGAACAACGGCGTAGTTCCAGGTAGGTACCCCCTGCGCGGCATACCAAATGGGCGAAACATAAGCGTGAGGCCCTTGAAACACGGCCAACACCGTTTGTCCCTGTGCTAAATGCTGCCATTGCGGATTCGCTCGCGCCATATGTCCAATCAGTTTGCCGGGCGTGGCAGCATCTTTTTCAAATAAAAACGGGAGATGACTCACGAAAGGCAATCCCGCGTGAGTAGAAACCAGCGTTCCGAAGGAGTAATCCTCAATGAGCGTGACAAGCCGCTCAAAATTTTCTTCCTTGAATTGAGTTGGAATATACATCCAGGCCTCGCAATCTATAACGCTATCCCGGAAATCTGCGCCACGGTATTGATGTCCTTATCGCCACGCCCGGACAGGTTCACCAGCAGCACCTGGTCTTTGTCCATACCGGGTGCGATCTTGGCAGCGTGCGCCAGGGCATGGCTGGTTTCCAGCGCAGGGATGATGCCTTCAAACCGACACAGGTCGTGGAACGCCTGTATGGCTTCGTCGTCGTTGATGGCGACGTATTCGGCGCGACCGCTGTCTTTGAGCCAGGCGTGTTCGGGGCCGACGCCGGGATAATCCAGCCCGGCTGAAATCGAATGCGTCTCGATGATCTGGCCGTTCTCGTCCTGCATCAAATAGCTGCGGAAGCCGTGCAGCACGCCCGGGCTACCCGCCGACAGCGGTGCGGCGTGGCGGCCGGTGGCGATGCCGTCGCCGCCCGCTTCAACACCGATCAGACGCACGCCTGTGTGGTCGATATAAGGATAAAAAATGCCGATGGCATTGGAGCCGCCGCCGACACAGGCGATCACCGCATCCGGCTGGCGGCCAATCATATCGGGCATTTGCGTCAGGCATTCCGTGCCGATGACCGACTGAAAATCGCGCACCAGCATCGGGTAAGGGTGGGGACCGGCGGCGGTGCCGAGAATGTAAAAGGTGGATTCGACGTTGGTGACCCAGTCGCGCATGGCTTCATTAAGCGCGTCTTTCAGGGTTTTGGAGCCAGACGACACCGGCACCACGGTGGCGCCCAGCAGTTTCATGCGATACACATTGGGCGACTGACGTTTGACGTCTTCGGCGCCCATATACACCACGCATTCCATGCCATATCTTGCAGCAACCGTGGCTGAGGCGACGCCGTGCTGACCCGCACCGGTCTCGGCAATCACGCGCTTTTTACCCATGCGGCGTGCCAGCAAAGCCTGACCAATGGTGTTGTTGATCTTGTGCGCGCCGGTGTGATTGAGGTCTTCACGCTTGAGATAGATCTGCGCGCCGCCGAGGTGTTCGGACCAGCGCTTGGCGTGATAAATCGGGCTGGGGCGGCCAACATAATGCTTGAGTTCGTAGCGAAACTCGGCCATGAACGCCGGATCCTTGCGCGCCAGCTCGTATTCGCAGCGCAATTCGTCCAGCGCAGCAATCAGCGTCTCGGCTACAAAGATGCCGCCGTAAGGACCAAAATGGCCGTGTTCATCCGGGAGTTCACCGATTTTCATGTGCTTGCCTCTTGAATAAATTGTGCGACCTTGGCCGCATCCTTGACGCCTTTGCTGGCCTCGACGCCACTGGATACATCAACGGCCCAGGGCCGCACGGTCTGTATTGCGTGTCGTACGTTACCAGGCTCCAGGCCGCCCGACAGGATTAACGGCAACGACAGGTGCGACGGAATCAGCGCCCAATCGAATGCCTGTCCGGTGCCGCCCGCCTGTCCCGGTACGAAGGCATCCAGCAACAGGCCGTGAGCGCCGACATACGAAGCCGCATATTGTACCAAATCCAGCCCGGCGCGAACGCGTACCGCCTTGATATACGGCACCCCGAACTGGCTGCAGTAGGCGGGCGATTCGTCGCCGTGGAATTGCAGCAGATCAGGCCGTATGCGATCCAGAACGGCGCGTACCTCAGCCGGATCAGCATCGACAAATAAGGCCACACGCGTTACAAAAGCAGGCAGCGCTGCGCTGATTGCCGTTGCGGTATCGAGTGATATATGGCGTGGACTGGGTGGATAAAACACCAGACCAATCGCATCAGCGCCGCAGCGCGCCGCATGTAGGGCATCGTCAACGCGAGTCAGACCACAGATTTTGGTGCGTGTACGCATGGCGAGCTCAACAAAAATAAGAATGGCTGATTGTGTCAGCCAGATTATTGATTCGGCCACAAAATAGTTTCAAATGGTAGCCTTGGCAAATCTCGACCGAGGGCATTTAAGCCACACACGGCAGAATCAATAAGAGCCAAGTATTAAGTGACCGACTCAATAAACCTACAAATCAATACGCTGCGTATCAGGCAAACCCCACTCCGGGGCGTAGCGCACGGCGTTCAAGTATAACCCATCGGCCGCGAAGGTCGGCGCTGCACGACTGCGGTCACGCTGCGCCAGCAATTCCCCTACCCATTCCGGCGGGTATTTGCCTTTGCCCACGTAAACCAGCGCGCCGACAATATTACGCACCATGTGATGCAGGAATGCATTGGCACTCAGGTCGAAGCTGAAACGGTGGCCGGTTTGCTTGACGCTCAGGCTGTGCAGTGTACGGATGGGCGATTTTGCCTGGCATTCGGCGGCACGAAAGGCGCTGAAATCGTGCGTGCCAACCAGCAATTGCGCCGCAGCTTGCATCGGTGCCAGCGCCAGCGGCGCGTGAAACCAGCCGATACGGCCTGCAGCAATGGCAGGACGCACCGGGTGATTCAGCAACAGGTAGCGGTAGCTGCGAGTCTGGGCGCTGAAGCGGGCATGGAATCCGGCGTTGACGGGTTGCGCCCACAGCACCACCACACTGTCAGGCAAAAAGCTGTTCACGCCGCGCACCCAGGCGCTGTCGGGGCGTTGCGCGACAGTATCGAAGTGTACTACTTGCATGGTGGCGTGTACGCCCGCATCCGTGCGCCCTGCCGCCACGACTTCAACCGGGTGTCCAGCAATCACCGCCAATGCATGCTGCAACGCATCCTGCACGCCGCACACGGCGGTTTGCGTCTGCCAGCCACAAAAACGGCTGCCATCGTATTCAATACCGAGCGCGATTCTTACCACAGCGATAGCACGCCAAAACCAACAACCAGGATCATCAGACCATACTCATTGCGTGACACGCGTGTTACCGGCAGTTCAATGCAGTCAGCCTCGACAACTGGCGCAGGCAGTCCGCCACGCAGCGCCATCAGGCGCGCACTGAAGCTGGCTGGACGCGTATCCGCCAACGCGGTTTCCGCGTAATCCAGCGTCAGCCACAGGCGTACGGCAAGGCGTTCGACCTGGATGCCG
This sequence comes from Betaproteobacteria bacterium, assembly GCA_003455595.1. Taxonomy (GTDB): domain Bacteria; phylum Pseudomonadota; class Gammaproteobacteria; order Burkholderiales; family Sulfuriferulaceae; genus Sulfuriferula. The sequence goes on along the minus strand of DMQT01000151.1, from coordinate 28 downwards.
AGAAATTTAAGTGGGAACAAAAGTTGGT
>DMQT01000175.1 GCA_003455595.1 Betaproteobacteria bacterium | reverse complement strand
GCCGTGATCGGCGCCAGCAACAAGCCGGAGGCGATCGGCGGCATCGTGTTGCAGAATCTGCTGCAAGCCGGTTTTCGCGGCAAGATCTATGCCGTCAACCCGAAATACACGGCAGTCCAGGGGCAGCCCTGCTATGCCAGCCTCGCCGATATCCCGGACCCGATTGATCTGGTGGTGATCGCCACGCCTGCCGCCAGCGTGCCGGATCTGGTGGAGGTCGCCGGACGTCGTGGCGTGCGCGCGGCGGTGGTGATGTCCGCCGGCTTCAGCGAGAGCGGGGCGCAAGGCAAGGTGCTTGAAGCGGCCATGCAGCAAAATGCACAGCGCCACGGGCTGAGGCTTATCGGGCCGAATTGCCTGGGCATCATGCGCCCCAGTATCGGACTCGACGTGACCTTTAGCCGGGGCGGCGCCAACCCTGGCAATCTGGCGCTGGTTTCCCAGTCCGGGGCGATTTGTACTGCCATTCTCGACTGGGCCAAGCCCAATGGCGTGGGCTTTTCCACCGTGGTATCCGTGGGCATTTCCGCCGATCTGGATTTCGGCGAAATCCTCGACTATCTGGTGGCTGACCCCTTGACCGACAGCGTGCTGCTCTACATCGAGGGCATCCGCAACGCGCGCGGTTTCATGAGCGGTCTGCGCGCGGCCGCGCGCGTCAAGCCGGTGATCGTGGTGAAATCCGGCCGTCACCAGAGCGGCTCGCGCGCCGCGCTGTCGCATAGCGGCGCGCTGGTCGGCGCTGACGATGTGTTCGATGCAGCGCTGGCTCGCGCCGGGGTGGTGCGGGTCGATACCATCGTGCAGTTGTTCGCCGCGGCCAAGGCGCTGGCCGGACACCTGCGCAGCCAGGGCAACCGCCTGGCCATCGTCACCAACGGCGGCGGACCGGGCGTGATGGCAGCAGACCGGGTGGCGGAGCGGGGCGTCCAGCTGGCCGAACTGGCGCCGGAAACCATGACCCGGCTGGACGCGGCGCTACCCGCCACCTGGTCCCACGGCAATCCGGTGGATGTGATCGGTGACGCCGATGCCGGACGCTATCGCGCGGCGATGCGCGCCTGTCTGGAAGACCCCGGTGTGGACGGCGTATTCGTGATTCTCACCCCGCAGGCCATGACGCATTCGCTGGAGGTGGCCGAGGCCGTGATCGAGGTGGCAGCATCCACAACCAAGCCGGTGCTGGCCTGCTGGATGGGCGAAACGCAGATCGTCGAGGGACGGCGAGCCTTGACCGCGGCGGGCATTCCCAATTTCCGCACGCCGGAGCCGGGGGTGGACGTATTCGCCTGCATCTCTGCCCATTACGTGAACCAGAAACTGCTGTTGCAAACTTCCGGACCGCTTTCCCACCACCTTGAGCCGGACGTGGAGGGCGCACGCCTGCTGATCGAGAGCGCCCTGTCCGAGCGCCGCCGCGTATTGAGCGAGATGGAGTCCAAGGCGTTGCTGGCAGCCTTTCACATTCCGGTGGCGCAGGCGATGCTGGCGCGCTCGCCCAACGAGGCCTTGCAGATCGCCGAGCAACTGGGCTTTCCCATCGCCATGAAAATCCTTTCTCCCGATATCACCCACAAGACCGATGCCGGAGGTGTGCGACTCAATCTGAACAACGCCAGCGCCTTGCGCTCGGCCTACCATGCGCTGATCGCCACGGTGGAGGAAGCCCGGCCGGGTGCGCGCATCGAGGGCGTGCTGATCGAGCCCATGGTGATCAAGCCCAACGGCCGCGAGTTGCTGGTGGGCGTGATCCGTGATCCGGTGTTCGGCCCGGTGATCACTTTCGGCGCCGGCGGCACCGCGGTGGAAGTGCTGGCCGACCGCGCGGTGCAGCTGCCGCCTCTGAACGCCTTCCTCGCCCGCAACATGATTGCCTCCACCCGCGTCTCGCGCCTGCTGGGCGCATTCCGGCATCTGCCACCGGCCAACCTGGAAGCGCTGGAGAGCCTGCTGCTGCGGGTGTCGGAGATGGTGTGCGAGCTCCCCTGGCTGGAGGAGATGGACATCAATCCGCTGATCCTGGACGAGCACGGTGCGCTGGCTGCCGATGCGCGCATCGTGATCGGGCCGCGGCCGCCGGTCGCGGATCCTTACGCCCATATGGCCATCTGCCCCTACCCGACGCAGCTGGTCAGCCACTGGCAGCTGCCGGACGGCACCAATCTGACTATCCGCCCCATTCGCCCGGAAGACGCAGAAATGGAGCAGGCATTCGTGCGCGGCTTGTCCCATGAAACCAAATATTTCCGCTTCATGGACAGCCTGCAGGAGCTCTCCCCCAGCGCGCTGGCACGTTTCACCCAGATCGACTACGACCGCGAGATGGCGCTGCTCGTCTCTACCGAGGAAAACGGCTGCGAAGTGGAGATTGCCATTGCCCGCTACATCACCAATCCGGATGGCGAATCCTGCGAATTCGCGCTGGTCGTGGCCGACGCTTGGCAACATCGGGGAATCGGACGCAAACTGCTGCACAGCCTGTTCGACGTGGCCCGGCAGAAAGGTTTGAAACGTGTGGAAGGCGAGGTGCTGCACAGCAATGAGAAAATGCTGGAGATGATGCAATCGCTTGGTTTCAAGATCAACCAAAGTCCGGAAGACGCGCAGGTGAAACAGGTGGTGAAATACTTTTAAGACACCCTCAGCCGAAATCAGCCAGGGGTGATTCTGCGAACCGCGCGCGATAATGGCCGTTCGATCGAGTCTGCCAGGGGAACAGCGGCGCGCCAATCACTTTGCAGCAAGCGATTTCAGAACGTCCCGACAACTGGCGATGCCGACCAGCCTGAACTCATCGTCGACAATGGCAATACACGAAATACTGTTGGCACGTGGTTCTACACAGGCAAACAATTCCCGGATGCGTAGCTGAGCAACGTGCTCGTTGCCGAACATGGTTCATGGAGTCGCAGCAAGAATATTGGCTACCGGGTTGTCAGCATGGTGACCATGAAGGTCTGTTCCTCGGCCATTGCGGACGGTCGGTGGAACCCCTTGGTGGATTGCCAAAGTCCGCTTTCCGGAACCATAATCCAATAGCCCCTGTGTGCCAATTCCAGCCATT
>DMQT01000102.1 GCA_003455595.1 Betaproteobacteria bacterium | reverse complement strand
ACGTTCGGCGTATGGGAAGGCCAGACCGCAGCCCAGCTCAGCGTCGATCAACCGGACCTGTTATTCAACTTCAAGTGCGACCCGGTGACACATCGCCCGGCAGGTGCTGAACCGATAGTCGATTTCCATGCGCGTGCTGCCGCAGGCTGGGACGCCGTGCTGGCCATGCATCCTGGCAAACACCTGCTGGTCGTGTGCCACGCCGGGGTGATCCGTATGTTGCTGGCGCAGGTGCTGGGCATGCCGCCGCAAAATGCCTACCGGATCCAGGTCGGGAGTGCGGCGATTTCGCGTATCACAGTGGAAGCGCGCCATGGTCGTAGTTTGGCGACGCTGCAGTTCCATGATGGCGTGCTGCCCAAGGGGTAACCGCCTATGCTTGCGGTTCTGGTACTGTTCATCGCGGCGTTTGCTGCTGCGGCTATTTCCGGTGCTGCAGGGTTCGGTGGCGCGCTGTTATTGTTGCCGCTGCTGATCGCCACGGTGGGGCCGACCCAGGCTGTGCCACTGCTGACGGTGGCACAATTGGTCGGTAATCTGGCACGTGCCGGTTTTGGCTTTAATCAGATTCAATGGCGACCCGTGGGGCTGTTTTTGCTGGGTGCGCTGCCGATGAGTGTACTGGGTGCACTTTCTTTCGTTGCGTTGCCCAAGGACGTGGTGACGCGTGCCATCGGTGCGGCCATTCTGGTGTTCGTTGCACTCAGGTTTTTTGGCAGGCTACAGTTGAAGGCCGGTGTTGCGCTGTTGATTTTGGGCGGCGGTACGGTAGGTTTCCTGTCGGGATTGTTGGGTAGTGCCGGGCCGATTGGGGCAGCTGTTTTTCTTACGCTCGGCATGCCGCCAGTGGCCTACATCGCCAGTGAGGCGACGACGGCGCTGGCAATGCATGGGGTCAAGACGCTGGTGTACCAGCAATTCATTGTGCTGGATCGGGCTTTCTGGCTACTGGCCGGCATGCTGGGCGTGGCGATGGTATTGGGCACTTGGGCTGCAAGGCGCGTGATCGAACGCATGCCGCAACGCCTATTTCAGCACTTTGTTGCCATTTTGCTGGGCATAATCGGCAGCTATATGCTGATTCACGGGTAGCTAAAGGGGCGCATGAATTTACCGGCAACAACCGGGCTGTATTCCATCCATGTTAATTACCATGCTGTCGTGCGCAGGGCGGTGCGCTCCGGCATTCATGCCCGTCCGGTCGCCAGCCAGTGCGTGCAGTCTGCGCCGAGTTCCCGCACCGCACGAGCCTCGTAGGCTGCCGATTCTTCCGCCGTCAATGTCTCCGCCCAGCGCCCGTTGGTGCCTTTGTTGATAAAGGTTTCCGCGCCGCCGTCCCAGAATGCGCCGCCGAGCGGTACGCATTTGCTGGCGTGCTGTTTCATCCAGTCGAAGGAGCAGTATTCGACAATCTGCGGCCAGCGTGATTCGTCGATGGGGATGTCGAGGAATCCGGCGATGCGGCGCATCTCGCCGGGCATGTCGCGCTTGAGGTCGTTAAAGTGGACGAGCATCACGTTTGGCAACTCGCGGATCGCCCACCAGCTGCGCAAGTGTTGCCAGAACGGCCAGAACGGATGGCCGTCGCGCGCCATCCAGTCGTGCCAGTAGTCACGGATGTCGGCAGGCGGCGGCTCGATGGGGGGGGCGACGCGACCCGGTGTGTCATTGAGCGCAGCGTACCAGTCAGCGTTGGCGTTGACATGGTGGTTGTACATGCTCCACAGCACGTCGCGGCCGTCGCGCCCGATGTAGAGGTATTTGGCCTTGGGCGAAAACACCAACGCATCGAGCGGTAGATGGGTTTTCAATATGCGGCGCTGGGTCTGCGCTTCGACCGCCGGCAGTTTGACCTCTTTGGGCGGCACACGCAGGTCGAGCCAGGGTGAGAACTCGGCCACGGCGAGTGCCGGATCGCCGCCATGGTGCATTTGTGCGACGATTTGCTGCGTCCAGGTGGTGCCGGATTTGGCGTAGGTGGCGATGATGATGTCGTCGTCGCGGAAATTGAAATCGTTCCAGATCGTCGAGTCGAAATGATGGGAGTGCAGCTCGCGGGTTTTCACCGGCCAGACCGGTGTGCCCGCGCCGCCGGTATTTGTCTCGGGGGAAGGGCGGGCGTTCATTTGGCGGCCTGCATCGGCAAATTTTTCGGCGTCAGCTCGAAATACGGCGTCGCAACTGTGCCACCCGGCATCACGTAAGCGGGCGCGGGCAGGCCCTTGGCACCGAGATGTTTGATATAGCGATACATCGCTATCAGGTCGGTTTCGCTCATCGCACGCATTGACGGTGCAGGCATGGGCGGGCGAAACGGCATGCGGGCGCGGGCCACCCAGGCGGTTTCGTCCATCTGCTGTACCAGTAAGCGCAGGTTGGCCGGATAGGTCGTGCCCCACGGGCCTTGCCAGCCCATATTGTTGCCGGTCAACCAGTCGGCTTCGGCGATGTGTCCGTCGTTTTGCATGAAGCCAGCGGTGTGGCAGTCATTGCAGCCGCTGGTGGCGATCAGATAGCGGCCATGGCGGATGTCGGCCTGGTCAGTGGCAGCGGCGGGCGCAGCAGCTGCAAACAGCAATGCAGCCAGAGTAAACGACAATTTCATTGTTGTTCCTTCCGTGTAAGCGAGCGGGTGCACCACGCACCCCGATTACAGAATAGACAACTGACGACCTATTGCCAAGACTTTGCCAGAGGAGACAAAATTTTCTTAGGTGCTTGATAACTAAAGGCTTGCGCCCGCGCTGTGTGCTTATGTATTTCTTGAAATGAGATGGCGCTTTTCGCAAGTCATACAGGCGCTTGCACCTGTGGCGGCGTCCACTGATATTGCCAGGTCTCGCTCAGTGGCTGGCCGTCCAGGCGCAAATACATACGCAGATTGATCGGGGTAGTCGCCGTATCATCGGGTCTCAAATCAAACATGGCACGCATGCCATTCACTGTCGCCAGCATACGTACCGAGGTGATTTCAACGGTGCCGCGCGACGCGGTGATGACCGGCTCGACTTTGCTGTTTTTGCCCAGCATGGCGAGGTCGCCGCCGACAAAGTCGACTACGAAGCGCCAGGAAAAATACTGACGCTTTTGGCCGATGATGCCACCCAGACCGGTGCGGGTGGCGACGACTTTGGCCAGCGGTGAAGTGACCGGTGGTTCGGCACCCCAGTGCAGCCGGTAGGCGAACAGCAGCTCTTGTCCCGCTTGCGGCGGGCTGGCGGGATTCCAGAAGGCGACAATGTTGTCGGCGGTTTCGTCTGGGGTGGGGATTTCGATGAGCTGGATCGAGCCTTTGCCCCAGTTGGAGCGCGGTTCGACCCACACGCTCGGGCGGCGCTCGTAATACGCTCCGTCGTCCTGATAATGGTCGAAATTACGGTCGCGCTGGAGCAGGCCGAAGCCGCGCGGGCTGTCGTCGGTATACGCGTTGAAGCGCAACTGGCCCGGATTGGTCAGGGGTCGCCAGATCCATTCACCGTTGCCGCGCCAGATCGCCAGTCCGTCGGAGTCGTGTATTTCCGGTCGCCAGTCGTTGTTGAGCCGGTTTTCGTTTTCGCCATAGAGAAACATGCTGGTGAGCGGGGCGATACCCAGACGTTCAATGGCTTTGCGCGGGTAAAGCGCTGCGTCGACGTCCATCACCAGACGGGCGGCAGGCTGAATGATGAAACGATAGGCGCCGGTAATGCTGGGCGAATCCAGCAGCGCATAAACCGTGACCTGATCCGATTCGGGCGCGGGGCGCTCAAACCAAAAGGTGGTAAAACGCGGGAATTCTTCTGCGCGTGCCAAGCCGCTGTCGACGGCCAGGCCGCGCGCCGATTGGCCGTACTGCATGTCTGCACCGACTGCGCGGAAATAGCTGGCGCCGAGAAAAGCGGCAATGTCGCGCTGGTAATCAGTGTGATAGAACAACTGAAAGCCGGCAAAGCCAAAATCGCGCGGCAATGACGCGTCCTGCAAACCGCTTTTGCCGTAGTCGAACATGGCTGGATCGTAGGCAATCTCCTGCGCCTGACCCTTGTCCAGCTCATACATCCGCACCGGCGTCTTGAAAAGCAGTCCCATATGAAAAAACCGCGTCTCCAAACGTAGTTTTTGTTCGGCCCACAAGGCGTGACTGGGGCGATAGTGGATCGCCTGATACTGATCCCAGTCGAGCTGTTGCAGGCGATCCGGCAGCGTTTCGCTGGGCGGGAGATACGGTCTGGCGGCCAGCGTGCGGGCCTGCCCCTTGAGCCAGGCGTAATCGAAAGGCTGCGGTTTGCCCAGGTGTTTAAGCAGGCTCGGCGCTGTCGCGCCAAAACTGGGCAACGGAACGGCTGCCAGGCCGAGTAGTGCGGCAGCTTTAAGGAAATCGCGTCGATCCATGGTTGACATAAGGTATCCCAAGTCGATTAATGTTTGGTTTGAGCGCTGGCCATCTGCCAGTCGATATGCGCCCTGGCTGACGTCCAGACTTCAAAATGCAGGCGTGATAGCGCACTGGAATCGTTGAGCAAGTGCATTTTCTGGCTGGCGGCAAGCGCGTCCGGGCCAGCTGTCAGCGCTTCATTGAGCCATTTCGTGTGACTTTCCGTAATCGGGGTGTGGCCCAGACGCGGCGTGCCAGCTGCACACATCAAGGCGTTGGTGGCTGGATCAATCACCGCGTCAATGAAGTCCGGTGGAGCGGGGCTCTGCGCCGCGAGTTCATAAGTACTGCGTAGTTCCTGGGGCGGGTTGAGTTCCTCCGGGATCATGAATAGCCGCAACCCGCGCAAGCGTTGTCCGAGCGACACGCGGCTGGAAAATACCGATATCGGAATGGAAAGTATCAGCGCGCCGACGATAGGCAACAACCACAACAAGTACGAAGGCCGCAGCCAATAGATACCGCCGGCCCATATCAAACCCAGCAGGGTATGCCAGCCGTGACGACGAAATGCCTCGCGCCAGCCGGTTTCGGCGTCTTCGCGCGGTGGCGATTTCCATTGAATGCCGTGACCGAGCAAGGTATTCAGCACAAAACTGGTGTGGAACAGCATCCGGATAGGCGCCAGCAATGCTGAAAAAAAGCTTTCAATGAGCATGCTCAGGCCGAGACGCAATTTGCCGCCAAAGCTGTCTGCACCCTGAATCCAGATCAAAATAACGCTGAGGATTTTGGGCAAAAATAGCAGCGTTGCGGTCGCTCCAAATAACGCCATGGCGCGCTGCGGGTCCCACTGCGGCCAGATCGGGAACAACTGAAATGGCTGGGTGAAATAATCCGGCTCGACCAGCACGTGCACGGCAAGCTGCGCCGTAGAGAGCAACAGGAACAAAAACCACAACGGGGCCGAGACGTAGGCGGCCACCCCGGTCATGAACACGGCGCGGTGCGCCGGGTGCAGGTCGTCGGCCAGAAACAGCCTGAAATTCATCAGGTTGCCCTGACACCAGCGGCGGTCGCGTTTCAACTCGGCGACCAGATTGGGCGGCACTTCTTCATAACTGCCTGGCAGGTCATAGGCGATCCACACAGTCCAGCCGGCGCGCCGCATCAACGCTGCTTCGACAAAATCGTGCGAGAGGATTTCACCGGACAGCGGCCCCTTGCCCGATAGCCGGCCGAGTGCGCAATGGCGCATGAATGGCTCAATGCGCAGAATGGCATTATGTCCCCAGTAATGCGATTCGCCGAGTTGCCAGTAATGCAGCCCGGCGACGAAAACCGGCCCGTAAACACGGCTGGCGAACTGCTGCATGCGGGCATAGAGCGTATCGCGTCCGGCTACCTGGGGCGCGGACTGAATGATGCCGGCACCGGGATTGGCTTCCATCAGGCGCACCAGGCCGGTGATGCCTTCGCCGCTCATGATGCTGTCGGCGTCCAGCACGATCATGTAGTGGTATTGGCTGCCCCAGCGCCGGCAAAAATCCGCCACGTTGCCGCTTTTGCGCTTGATGCGGTGTTGTCGCCAGCGGTAAAACACGCGGCCAAAGCCATCCACCGCGCTGCACAGGGCGTGCCAGGCGGCGACCTCGGCTACGCGGTTGTCAGGCTTGTTACTGTCGCTCAGGATGAACAAGTCGAAGTGCTGCAATGCGTCGGTGCGCGCCAGCGATTCATAGGTGGCGCGCAGTCCGGCGAATACGCGCCCAACATCTTCATTGCAAATCGGCATGATAATCGCTGTGCGTGTTTGCTCACCGATCGGCGTATCCGCTGCCGAGCGGGCAGAAATCACGTGCTGATCGCCGCCATTGAGTTGCACGATGAAGCCCATCAGCGCGGTCCAGAAGCCAACCGTGACCCAACTCGACAAGATGGCAAACAGAATCAGAATTGCGATCTCTAACGGTTGCTGGCCGTGGTAAGGCAGGACCGCCGCCATGGCACTGGTGGCAAAATAAGTGAGGATAACGCTCACCACCAGCAACACCAGACGTCGTCGTGCCCCGGCGCGCTGCCAGCTACCGGTGGGAAGCGTGTTGTCCTCCGCCAATGCATCGGCAGGGCGGCGGTCGTGGCTCAGTCGCGTGCGTCTGGATTTGAACAGGCTGAAACTGAACCTGGGCGGCCAATTCAACGGTGCCATCGTGGTGCGCTGAATGGCCGGTCGCACGGGTAAGCAGGCTGGGCTGAGTGCGGTACGTCCAATCCGGGGCTCGTCGTCCGCCGCGGTCGCGTGACGGCTGAGCGTTAGCCGCGCACCGACCGAGGCCGTAGCCGGGTTATCTGGATCGACCGGATACTGCGGATTGGCGAGTGCGGTGTGCAACGCCGCCATCGCCTGTTGCGGGCTGGCGGCACCCTGGTCGGCCAGTTGGCTTAACAGCGCGTCATGGCGTTGCGGTGTGAGTGGCAGGCGATCCAGGTAGCGTTCGCAGAGGGCCCAATAAGGAAAGTAATTTTTCAGTCGGGCGGCAAGATGTAGCTCCATGTTTCAGATATCCTCTTGTTTTCGCTACGTAAAGACGCACGCATCTCCACCGGCTTGGCGGCGTCGAGTCGTTGCAGGCGCAATGACAGCCGCCAGCCGCTCGTCGCTTCGTTGTAGCTTAATTTTTGTTCCAGCAACTTCGCATTGGCATCCATTGACACCTGCGCCTCGGGTGTGAATGCAGGCGTGCCGCTATTCGCATGGCTGCCTGCAAAATCGACTGCCAGCGAGATGCTGTCATCAGGCGTATGGGTATAGCCTCGTCCATACAGCGTTTGCGCGACCGATAACTCGGGCGGCCGCGTTTGCTGGTCTTTTTGCCACCACACCCGGTAGCTGAAATTAAATGCTTGTTTGGGTGCAGGCAGCTTGTCGGGTACCCAGTAGGCGACGATGTTGTCGTTGGTTTCATCCGTCGTCGGTATCTGCACCAGTTCGACGCGTCCCGCGCCCCATTTGCCGATCGGCTCGACCCAGGCGCTTGGGCGCAGTTCATAGCGCAGGTAGGGGTCTTCAAAATCGGCAAAGGTGCGCTGGCGTTGCATCAGGCCAAATCCGATCGGATCGGTGGTGGCGAACGAGGTGACCAGCAGGCGCTTGGGATTGCTCAAGGGACGCCAGATCCATTCGCCGCTGCCCATGTGCACCGACAGGCCGCTGGAATCGTGTACCGCCGGTCGGTAATCGTCGTTGGTAGGGCGTTGACCCGGGCTGAAAAAAAACATGCTGGTCAGCGGTGCGAGGCCGAGCTTGCCGACTTTGTCACGAAGATACAGCCGACCGCTGACCTCCATTGTCGTGGACAGCCCCGGTTTCAGCACAAAACGATAGGCACCGGTGGCGCGTGGCGAATCGAGCAAGCCGTAGATGACCAGTTGCTTGGCCGAAGGCAACGGTCGAACCACCCAGAACTCTACAAAACGGGGAAATTCTTCGCCGCTTCCCAGCGCTGTATCGATGGCCAGCGCTCTGGCTGACAGCCCATAGCGTTGGCCTTTACCCAGTGCGCGGAAGTAGCTGGCACCCAGAAATGCCACTACTTCATCCTGGCGATTCGCCGCGTTAATGGGATAGTGCACCCGAAAACCAGCAAACCCCTGACTGCGCAGGTTATCAGGATTGATTTTATTGCTACCGTAATTGAAGTCGTTCGGGTTGTAACGAATCTCGCGCACGCCCTGTGCCGTCACCTCGTTGATTTTTACCGGCAGATTAAAGTGCCAGCCCTGGGGAAAGAAATCGAGATCAAAGGGGATTTTGGTATTGCGCCACAGAATGCGCTCGGGCTTGTAATTGATTTGCTGATAATGACTGTAATCCAGCCCTTGTAATTCAGGCGGCAACTTGGTTTCGGGCTTTTTAAATGAGTCGTTTGCCAATTGACTCGCACGCTCCGAAACTTGCTTTAAATCAAACGCTGCTACAGGAGGAGGCAGGAAACCGAGTAACAATCCGGCGGTACACGCGAACCACCCAACCCGCCAGCGATATGCAAACGTTCGGAATAACCCAGACGCCGCAAGGCGCTGGTTTGCTAAGAGATAAGTCAAATTGGACTCCGCTTGTTATTGTCAATACATTGTACATTGGCTCAGTTTAACCTCGAACCAATACCAATAGGAGTTACCTTTGTGAGGCTGTCGCACGGCAGAAGTTCCCTGCCTGTTGGACAAGGGCAACATCGGCGCACGTGGTTTCCAGTTCTCGCGGCAACAGGTGTTCCGGTACGAATTCCGGCGAACACGTGCTGGTGGTGCACCGCTGCATATGGGATAATCCGGTCATAATTTTAGCCAGATAACGCCCATCGGTCCCATGTAATTCCGCGCATCACATCTCGTTTCCTCGTCGTATCTATCCGCGTTCCCAGTCAGCTATCAGGGGCGTGTAATCCCACTTTCTATTTGTCGTGCCGCGCTTGATTTGAGCAGCGCGAGCGGCTGTATTGTTTGTTTTGGAGAACATGGTGACCAGGCTCAACCCGCAAGAAATCAAAACCAACCTGCTCAGCGGCCTCACGGTGGCGCTGGCGATGGTGCCCGAGGCGATTGCGTTTGCGCTGGTGGCGCATGTCTCGCCGCTGACCGGTTTGTATGCAGCCTTTATCGTCGCACTGATTACTTCGGCTTTCGGTGGTCGTCCCGGCATGATCTCGGGTGCGACGGGCTCCCTGGCGGTGGTGATGGTGGCGCTGGTGGTCACGCACGGTGCGGAGTATCTGTTTGCTACCGTGGTGCTGATGGGCGTGTTGCAAATACTGTTCGCCGTCGCCAAGCTCGGCAAGCTCATCCGCATGGTGCCGCACCCGGTGATGCTGGGCTTTGTGAATGGGCTGGCCATTGTGATCTTTATGGCGCAGTTCGGGCATTTCAAAACCATGGGCGCTGACGGCAGCCAGCGATGGATGACCGGTACGCCGCTCTATACCATGCTCGGCCTGATTGCGCTGACCATGGCGATTATTTATCTGCTGCCCAGATTCACCAAGGCCATCCCTGCCACGCTGGCGGGCATTCTGGTGGTGGCGGTGCTGGTGCCCGCGCTGGGCATCGCAACCAAAACCGTGGGCGATCTGGGTTCCATCGCGGGCGGCCTGCCCAGCTTCCACCTGCCGCAGGTGCCGCTGAACTGGGAAACCTTGCGCATCGTGTTTCCGTATGCGCTGATCCTGGCCGCAATCGGCCTGATCGAGACGCTGCTGACGCTGAACCTGATTGACGAGATGACCGACACCCGCGGCAAGCCCAATCGCGAATCCATGGCGCAGGGCGCGGCCAATGTAATCACCGGGTTTTTTGGCGGCATGGGCGGCTGCGCCATGATCGGTCAGAGCATGATCAACGTGAACAACGGCGCGCTCAAGCGCCTGTCCGGGATAGCTACCGCGCTGTTTTTACTGTCGTTCATCCTGTTTGCCTCCAGCTGGATTGAACGCATCCCACTGGCAGCGTTGATCGGCGTGATGTTTGTGGTGGCAGAAAAGACTTTCGAATGGGGCAGCCTGCAAGCGCTGCGCAAGATACCCCGCAACGACGCTTTCATCGTCGTCGCGGTGACGGTGATTACCGTGTTCACCGACCTGGCGATCGCGGTGGTAGTCGGCGTGATTGTCGCAGCGCTGGTGTTTGCCTGGCAGCATGCCAAGCGCATGGATGTGAAAACCGCTATCGACGCCCAGGGCTGGAAGATTTACGAGCTTGAAGGCACGCTATTCTTTGCCTCAGCCGCGGCGTTCCAGAACCTGTTCACGCCCAAAGACGACCCGCAGGACGTGGTGATCGAGTTCCGCAACGCACGCGTCAAGGATCACTCGGCCATCGTCGCCATCGACAGTCTGGCCGAGCGCTACCGCCAGGCTGGCAAGCGTCTGCATCTGCGTCATCTCAGCCCGGATTGCCTGGAACTGCTGGAAAAAGCCGGGGATATGGTCGAGGTCAACGTACTTGAAGACCCGCATTATCATATTGCAGATAACAGGCTGGGGTGAGATTGATCACCTATGCAGCGAGAATGCGCTGATGGAACGCGAGGTGGTCTTCGATGAAGGTGCTGATGAAGTAGTAGCTGTGGTCATAACCCGCATGCCGGCGCAAGGTCAGCGGTTGCTGCGCAACGCTACACGCGGTTTCAAATGTATAAGGCAGCAACTGTTCCAGTAGAAATTTATCGCTCAGCCCCTGGTCAATCAGTATGCCGTGCGGGAATGGGGTGGTGCGGCTCTGCATCAAGGCGCTGGCGTCGTATTGCTGCCAGCTGGTTTGATCCGCACCCAGATAATGCGTGAAGGCTTTTTGTCCCCACGGGCAGTGCGTCGGCGCGACCACCGGTGCAAACGCCGACACCGAACGGAAAATGTCCGGATGGCGCAGCGCCAGCATCAGCGCACCGTGTCCGCCCATGGAGTGACCGAATACGCCGATGCGGTCGGCGCGTGCCGGGAAGCTGTCCACAATCAGGCTGCGCAATTCCTGGGTGATGTAGGTCTCCATCTGAAAATGCGGATGCCACGGTGCCTGTGTGGCGTCCAGATAAAACCCCGCGCCTTCACCGAAATCCCAGTCAGTTGTCGCTCCTGCAATACCGGTATTGCGCGGGCTGGTATCGGGTGCCACCAGCATGATGCCGTGCTGCGCGGCAAAGCGCTGTGCTCCGGCTTTGGTCATGAAGGTTTCTTCGTTGCAGGTCAGTCCGGCCAGATAAAACAGCACCGGCACCGCGTGGTGTTTCGCCTGCGGCGGTTGGTACACCGAAAAGCGCATGGACAGGCCGATGGCGCTGGACTGATGGCGGTAAAAGCCCTGGATGCCGCCAAAGCAGGCGTGTTCGTTCGTGCATTCCAGCATCAGTAAATCACCACCGAGCGGATCGATTCGCCGCTTTTCATCAGGTCGAAACCGTGGTTGATCTGGTCGAGTGTGAGGCGGTGGGTAATCAGGTCGTCGATGTTGAGTTTACCATCCATGTACCAGTCGACGATCTTGGGCACGTCGGTACGGCCGCGCGCGCCGCCGAAGGCCGAGCCTTTCCACACGCGTCCGGTGACAAGCTGGAATGGCCGCGTGCTGATTTCTTCCCCAGCAGCGGCAACGCCGATGATGATCGATTGCCCCCAGCCCTTGTGGCAGCACTCCAGCGACTGACGCATGGTGTGGATATTGCCGATGCACTCGAAGCTGTAGTCTGCGCCGCCGTCGGTGAGTTCAATAATGCGGTCAACCACATTGCCGACGTCTTTTGCATTGACGAAATCGGTCATGCCGAACTGGCGCGCCATGGTTTCGCGCGCCGGGTTAAGATCGACGCCGATGATCTTGTTGGCACCGACCATGCGTGCGGCCTGGATCACGTTGAGGCCGATGCCGCCGAGGCCGAACACCACCACATTGGCACCGGCTTCGACCTTGGCGGTAAAGATCACTGCTCCCACCCCGGTGGTGACGCCGCAGCCGATGTAGCACACCTTGTCGAACGGCGCGTCTTCGCGGATCTTGGCCAGCGCAATCTCCGGCACCACGATGTAGTTGGAAAAGGTGGAGGTGCCCATGTAGTGGAAAATCGGTTTGCCGTCTATGGAAAACCGGCTCGTCGCATCCGGCATCAGGCCGCGCCCCTGGGTGCTGCGGATGGCCTGGCACAGGTTGGTCTTGCGCGACAGGCAGAACTTGCATTCGCGGCATTCCGGCGTGTACAGCGGGATGACGTGGTCGTCTTTCTTCAGGCTTTTCACGCCCGGTCCGACATCCACCACCACACCCGCGCCCTCGTGGCCGAGGATGGACGGGAAAATGCCTTCCGGGTCGGCACCGGACAGGGTGTAGTAATCGGTGTGGCAAATGCCGGTGGCCTTGATTTCGACCAGTACTTCACCGGCTTTTGGGCCTTCCAGATCGACTTCTTCGATGGTCAGCGGTTGACCGGCTTTCCAGGCGATGGCGGCGCGGGTTTTCATGATTCAGGCTCCAGAGAATAAATTATGTTGTTTACGGTGTGGGGAAACTTGCCATGCAGTTATAGCATGCAGGGCGGGATGTGAACTATCAATAGCGCCGCAGACCGGATGGTACACACCAAGTTCAATCCGGATGTTCTGGTGTGGACTTGCGCATCATCCAGCTTAGCCGGGTATAGGGTTGCGTGTGGCCGGAGACGGTCATCGCCCAATCTTCCATCCAGCGTTCGGTCGGGGCGGGCGGCAGGCTGGGCGAGGCCAGCAGGATGACCAGTCCGGCAGCGAGTATCCAGTACGGGGATGCCTGTATCGGCACGCGGCGCAGGCTGGCGATGAATGCCCAGCTGACTGCGCCGCCGAGCAGACAGCCTGCGACCACCTCCGAGTTCGAGTGCGCGTGAATTACCAATCTGGAAATGCCAATCGCCAGTGCCAGTGCGCTACCCAGCGTCACGCCGACGCCGCGCCATGCGGGTGTCGCACGTAAAAAAATCAGATAAAACAGCACCGGGTACACCGCTGCCGAGCGCATCGCGTGGCCGCTAAAACCGGTGAAGTCCAGGCTGCGAAAGCCGATGCCCCAGCCCAGAAACAGCAGTTTGCTGGCCACCACCAACGCCATGCCGCTGCAAAACAGGACGCACCACCAGAGTGCCAGCCGTGTCGTGCGCGCCAGTACCAGCCAGGCGGCAATGGCGATGGCCACCGGTGCGGTGACGACGATGCCGCCGAGACGGGTGAGTTCGTACCAGTCGTTCATGGGTTGTCCTGTGCCGCGATTTGCGTGGCCAGCAGATGACGGATCTGCTGGCCCAGCACGCGGTATTCCTCGATCTGTCCGCGCATGTTGCCGAGCGGGTTGTTGACGATATAAGCCATCAGCGCATGCTGGCGCGCATGCAGCTGCTGCAATTGTGGATGCGCTTGCAGCATTGGCATCAGCGGGCACAGGCTGAGATTGGCCAGGTTGCTTGCACTGAGCAGTTGCGGTGCCTGTTCGAGCAGGTTGAGCAGGCTGGATTCCAGCGATAGGTGACGCGCATACAGGGACATCAAGCCCGTGTCCTCGGGCGTATCGAGGCGATCCAGTGCGGGTTGAATCGCAGGCAGCAACTGGTCGGCTGGCAGCGGGTGACACAGGCCATAGCCCTGCATGACGTGGATGCCGAGGTTGGGGAGCAGCATGCGGATGGTCACTGAGTCCACGCCTTCGGCCACCAGCGCCACGTTGAGGCCGTTGGCGAGGTCTTTGATGCTCAGTGCAAACGGCAGGTCATCGACCCGGCTATCGAGTTCACACACAAACGCCTGGTCGAGCTTGATTTCCTGAATCGGTAAATCGCGCAACCGCAGCAGGCTGGCGTAGGCGGTGCCCAGGTCATCAATTGCCAGGCGCACCCCCAGCGTGTGCAAGCTGTGAATTTGCCGTAGCGCTTCATCCTGATTCAGGATTTCGCCGGATTCGAGGATTTCCAGTGTCAGGCGGCCGGGTTCGATGTGGTGATGTAGCAATTGGCCAAGAATCTGCTCTGGCAGGTGGGGGGCGAGCAGCAGTTGCCCATCGATGTTGATGGAGACATCGGTTCTGAACCCAGCGCCTTCCCATGCCTGTAATTGCGCCAGCGTCTGAGCGAGTACGGCGTCAAACAACTGATGGTGCGCCGCATCGTCGAACAGCGGTAGAAAGGTCCCCGGGAGATGCAGCGTGTCACCATCGCGCAATCGTGCCAGCGCTTCCAGCCGTACCACACAACTGCGCTGCACATCGATGATAGGCTGGTAATGCAGTTCCAGGCCATGTGGCAGCAATGCCAGCAGATCGCGTCCGCGGCGACTGGCATTTTTGTGGTCGATGGCGGAATACAGCACCCAGCTGTGCTTGCGATGGGTTTTATGTCTTTTGGCTTCATATAACGCCCGGTCGGCGTGGCGCATCAAGTCATCCGGCGTGCCGTCGTCCTCGGGATAGACTGTGATGCCCAGGCTGGCCGGGCAGTTGGCTTCGATGCCGCCCGGCAACGTATAGAGTGGTGTCAGCGCGGCGTTGATGCGTACCAGCATGGCCAATAATGCCGAGGTGTCGCTGATGTCTTCCAGCAGCAGTACGAATTCGTCGCCACCGAGTCGTGCCACATAATCTTCGGTGCGCAGGGTGGATTGCAGGCGCTGGGCAAGCTGTTGCAGCAAAATATCACCGACAGCATGGCCGTGCACATCGTTGACCTGCTTGAAATCATCCAGATCGAGCATGATCAAGGCCATCGATCCACGTCCACGCCGACTGCGCGCCAGCGCCTGCGGCAGGTGCTCGTCCAGCGCACGTCGATTCGGCAACAAGGTCAATGTATCGCTCAAGGCCTGTTCCGACAGCTGATCGGCCTGCACCTGATAATAAAACCGGGTGTTGATCAAATCGGCGATGAGCCCGAGCAACGCCAGGGTAGCGTCATCGGGTGCCGCGTGCGGTGGCTGCTTAAACCAGGCCAGGCTGAGCGCTGCGAGGGCTTGGCCGGGTGCGCCGATGGGTAAGATCAGATTGGCTTTAAGTCCGGCCTGAATGAATTCGGGTAGCGCATCCGGGCTATTTGGATAATCCGGCGTGAATACCGGCTCGCCCCGGCGCAAGGCGGCACCCACTGTACCGCTCGCGACGGACAGCCGGTAATCGCTGATGAGCGCCTGATAGGCTTCCGGCAGGCCTTGAAAAAAGCGGTAGCGCAGCGTGTCGGGTGCAGACAGTTCAAGCAGAGCGGCACCATCGGCACCCACCAGCTGCGCGGCTTCAGACGCAGCCAGCTGGAAAAATGCGCGGGCGTCGTGTTCGAGCGCCAGGTGTCTGACGATGCGGATGGAGTCGCTGAGCGTGGGCATGTGCTTAGTTTAGTGCCGAATAATGTGCATCACTACA
>DMQT01000179.1:1363-2552 GCA_003455595.1 Betaproteobacteria bacterium | reverse complement strand
ACGATGTGCACTTTGACTTCCAGCCGCACGCCGCTCATGCCGAGCGGCTCGCGCACGTCTTCCTGGCCATCTACCAGGTATTCCTGCGGCAGAATGTGCAGGATTTGCTGGTCGGTCGGTATGTTCACCGCACGCGCGGTTTCGATCACCTTGTCGACATCCAGCTGCGTCACTTCCTTGTCGCGGATCGGCACCATGCCGTGCGAGTTGAAGCTCTTGATATGGCTGCCCGCGATGCCGGTGTAGACCTCGCGGATCTTGCAGTCGGCCATCAGCTCGGCCTCTTCCAATGCACGCTGAATGGCGCTGACGGTGGATTCGATATTCACCACCACGCCTTTTTTCAGGCCGCGCGATGGATGACTGCCCATGCCGATCACGTCCAGCTCGCCCTCCGGCGTCACCTCGGCGACGATGGCGATAATCTTGGAAGTGCCGATGTCGAGGCCGACGATCAGTTCACGCGTGTCTTTATATCTGCTCATGCCTGCTTTCCTTGCGCCACGTCTTTGTGGGGCGGTGTGTTAATCGGCTTGACGGCGGCCAGTGGCGCACGCACGGCAAAACCATTGGGGTAACGCAAATCCACGTATTGCACCGGAGTTGCCACATTCGCCAGCGTGCTCGGGTAGAGCGCGACAAACTGCGTCAACCGGTGCGTCATCTGTTCGCGCCCGAGCGCGATCTGCATGCCGCTGTCGAGTCGAATCGCCCACGAGCGGCGCGCGCTCAAGTTGACTTCGACCGGACGCTGATGCAGCGGCAACAGCAATTTGCTGAATTCGGCGTAACGCTGTGCGACTTCTTTTTCACTGCCCGCCGGGCCGGACAGCAGCGGCAGCACCTGCGCCGTGGCAGCCTGGAATACTTCGCCATAGCTATTGAGCAGCGCCGCATCGCCCCAGCGCGCCAGCGGTTTGTGTTCTTCCAGCGTCACCTCCAGCGCATCCGGCCAATGCCGCCGCACGCTGGCGTCGCGCACCCAGGGCAGCTTGGTGAAGGCGGCGCGTGCGGCGTCCAGATTGGCAGAGAAGAAATTGCCGGTGAGGTGCTGGTGCACCACCAGATCAACCTGCTCGCGCGTCACGTGCTGTGCGCTGTTGACCTTGACCTCGCGCAGATCGAACATCGACAGACGCGACGCCACCACCAGCAGCGCCCACACCGCCAGCATCGCGGTGAGTCCCAG
>DMQT01000179.1:0-1219 GCA_003455595.1 Betaproteobacteria bacterium | reverse complement strand
GCATCCAGCATCACATCCAGGCGCGCCCAGCCACGGCAGCCAAGCACGTCAAACGCCCGCTTTGCCAATGTGGCGATGGCCTGTTCCTGCGCCGGCGGCAAGCCGCACGGCACCCGGTATTCGGTATCGTCGCGCAGGTATTTGGCTTCAAAATCGTAAAACGCTTTTTTCGGGATCAGCCGTATCATCGGCAGCACCTGCTCGCCGACAATGGCGCAGGTGTATTCCGCCCCCGCGACAAACTGCTCGGCCAGCACCAGCGCGTCGAATTCGGCGGCCTTTTGCCAGGCGGCTTTCAGTTCGCCCGCCTCGTTGACCTTGCTCATGCCGATGCTGGAACCCTCGCGCGCCGGTTTGACGAAAATCGGCAGCCCCAATTTAGCGACGACTGCATCGAAATCGGTATCCGCTGTCAGCAGCGCGTAATTCGGCGTCGGCACGCCCGCCGCGATCCATAATAATTTGGTGCGCCATTTGTCCATCGCCAGCGCCGACGCCATCACGCCGCTGCCGCTGTACGGTATGCCCATCAGCTCGAGCGCGCCCTGGATGGTGCCGTCTTCGCCGTAACGGCCATGCAGCGCGATCATCACGCGGTCGAATTTTTGCGCGGCGAGCTCGCTCAAGTCGTGTTCCGCCGGGTCGAACGCGTGTGCGTCGACCCCCTGCCGCAGCAACGCTGCCAGCACCGCTTTGCCGCTGTTGAGCGACACCTCGCGCTCGGCGGAACGCCCACCCAGCAATACCGCTACTTTTCCAAACTGTTTCATTTAACTCGCCACCCTGTCGCCAATAATGCGCACTTCACGCACCAGCCGCACGCCACTGCGGCTATTCACCACGAATTCCACTTCATCAATCAGATTTTCAATATCTGCCGCCGTTGCACCGCCGGTATTGACGATGAAATTGGCATGCTTTTCCGATACCTGCGCGCCACCGATACGCTGGCCTTTCAAACCGCAGGCCTCAATCAGCCGCGCCGCAAAGTCGCCCGGCGGATTACGGAACACCGAACCCGCGTTGGGCAGCCCGAGCGGCTGAGCGGCAATGCGCTTGCTCAACAAGTCCTTGATTTTCAGCCGCGACGACGCGCCATCGCCGCGCAGCAGGCGGAACCAGCCGCCCACGTACCACTCTTCCTCACCGCTCTTCAGCGCCACATGGCGGTAACCCACGCTGTAATCCGCCACGCTGCGCTCGGTGAAATGGCCTTGCC
>DMQT01000204.1:3948-4215 GCA_003455595.1 Betaproteobacteria bacterium | reverse complement strand
ACAGGATGTCTTCTACCGTGCGCTCGATGGCGGCGTCCTGCTCGCCTTCGAACGCAAGCAAACGATCAAGATCAGCCTGAAATGTCGGTGATAGGGTGGTAAGCCGTTGTATAGTCAGCATAATCTCTGATGCAATGCAAAAAATGGCGTCAATCGGTCTGAGCTCGCCATTATACTGGCAAACCCTTTGAATACGCGGCAATTAGCGGACGATTGTGAATTAGACACAGTCCAAATATTGAATTATTATTACAGCGTTAGCAACAC
>DMQT01000204.1:0-3762 GCA_003455595.1 Betaproteobacteria bacterium | reverse complement strand
CCTCCAAGGCCACGGTATACAACACGCTCAAGCTGTTTCTCGACAAAAAGCTGATCCGCGAGGTGATAGTCGATCCGAGCAAGGTGTTTTACGACCCCAACACGCAAGCGCATCACCACTTCTATAACACTGCCAGCGGCCAGCTCACCGATATCGACGCTGATGGCATCAGCATCCAGGGGCTACCCACCTTGCCCGCCGGCGTCGAGACCGAAGGCGTGGACATCATCGTACGCATTCGCCCTACTTAACTGCACTAGCTTAGCGGCTCAAACATCACGCTCAGGTCTTCTGCAGTCAAAGTCACTTTGGTTTCTTCGCCATCGCCCAGCACGCTTGCGGCCATGATGCGTTTGCGTTCCTGCAGCGCGAGAATCTTTTCCTCCACCGTGCCCTCGGTATAGAGCTTGTAAACGAATACCGGATTGAGCTGGCCGATACGATGCGCACGACCGGTAGCCTGATCTTCCACCGCCGGGTTCCACCATGGGTCGTAGTGGATCACGGTATCGGCAGCGGTCAGGTTCAAGCCCGTACCACCCGCTTTCAAACTGATCAGGAATAGCGGCACCTCACCGGCCTGGAAGCGGTTGACCGGCGCTTCGCGGTCGCGCGTCTGGCCGGTAAGCTTGACGTAGTCGATCTCACGTTCGTCCAGCTCCTGCTCGATCAGCGTCAGCATGCTGGTGAACTGCGAAAACACCAGGATGCGGCGGCCTTCGGCAATCATGTCCGGCAACAACGACATCAGCAGTTCGAGTTTGGCCGATTCCTTGACTTTACGCGCAGCGGGCAACGCCAGCAGACGCGGGTCGCAACACACCTGACGCAACTTCAGCAGCGCATCGAGGATGACAATCTGGCTCTTCTTGAATCCCTGCGCTTCGATGGCGTTGCGTACCTTGTCCTGCATGGTGGCACGGATGGTTTCGTACAAATCACGCTGCGCACCGGTCAACTCGCAGGTACGCGGGATGTCCGTTTTGGCCGGCAGATCCTGTGCCACTTCGGCCTTGGTACGGCGCAGCAGGAACGGCGCGATGCGTCGTGCCAGGGCGTTGCGGCACAGCACGTCGCCGTATTTCTCGATCGGCGTGCGAAATACGCGTTTGAACTGCATTTCGTTGCCGAGCAAGCCCGGTAGCAAAAAGTGATACAGCGACCACAGTTCGCCCAGATGGTTTTCCATCGGCGTGCCAGTCAGCGCCAGACGGTGTCGTGCTTGCAGCTTATGTACCACCTGGGTGGCTTGCGCCTTGGGATTTTTGATGAAATGCGCTTCGTCCAGAATCAGCAAATGGAACGGGCATTCCTCAAGAATGTGACTATCGCGTGGCAGCAGCGCGTAAGTCGTCAGCACCAGATCGTATTCGTGCAGATGGGCGTAATGCTGCGCACGCTCCGGCCCGTGCAGCACCAGCACGCGCAAATCCGGGGCAAAGCGCGCCGCCTCGCGCCGCCAGTTGAACATCAGGCTGGTTGGTGCCACCACCAAGCTTGGGCGATCAGCACGCCCCGCCTCTTTTTCGAGCAGCACGTGAGCCAGCGTTTGCAGGGTCTTACCTAAGCCCATGTCATCGCCCAGAATGCCGCCCAGATTGTATTCGCGCAAAAACTGCAGCCAGTTCAAGCCGTCCTGTTGATATGGACGCAGTTCTGCATTCAGACCAACCGGCAGCGCCACCGGAACGACCCCGGCGAATTCGCGTAATTTATGTCCCAGCGCCAGCAGCTTTTCACCGCCCATCCAGCGCAGCCGCGCCGCCGCGTCAATATCAGCCAGGCGCGCTGCGTGTACGGCATTAAGTTTGAGGCGGCCACTGGCGTCCAGTGCGTCGCTGTCGAACAACTCCACCAGCACCGCCAGCATGCCGCGCACGCGTTCAGCGGGCAGAGCGATTTTTTTACCTGACGGCAGTTCGGCCAGATAACGTCCGGTCGGCGGCGCTTCACCGCGCGACAGTGCGATACGCGCCTCTTCGCTCAGGTTCTGCACCAGCCCGGCCAGCACCGGCAGCAGGCTGATACGCTCGCCGCCAACGGTAATGCCCAGCTCCAGGCCGAACCAGTCGGTACCGGAGGTCTCATCCAGTTCGGCGTGCCATTCCTCGTCGGCTTGCGCGATGTCCCAGCGGAAATCCGGCTCACGCTCGATACGCCAGCCGGCTTCCGCCAGTTCGGGCAAATGCTGTAGCGCAAAATCCGCCCAGTCGTCCTCGTTTTCCAGCGCAAATGCGTCCTTGAGCTTGCTTGCACCGGGCAGGTCGAGCTGCTGCGCCGGAAAGAAATTCAACGCGGTGAGTTGTGCCAGTGCCGCACGCTCGGTCGGCTGATGGCGGCCGATCGCCAGCAGTTCCACGCCTTCGCGCCGGTTGACGCTGTCCGCCGTGCTGGTCACGTTGATACGCGTGCCCAGGTAGTCGAATTCAAGCCGCGCCAGATCGACGCTGACCGCGTGCCCGGGACGTTGCCAGCCGTAATGCACCAGTGGCGGGCCATCCATTTGCTGACTGCTAAGTTTGAGAACAGGCGTGGGCACCACGTGTTCAACATGGCGTGCGATCAGGCGGGTGGGCAGCGGCAAGGCAGTGGGCAGCCTGGTCAGCCGTTGGCTCACCACGTCCACCACACTGGCAGGCACGATCGGTGCCGAAATAATCGCCTCGGCTACATTATCAGCCAGCCCGGTGGTCAACTCCCCACATTCGCCGGTGGCTTCATCCAACCACCAGGGCGGTGCCATCAGCAGGACACGGGCGTAAGGTTGTGGCTGCAACACCAGGCGCTGGCCATCGCCGCCCACATCCAGCCAGGTGACCGAGGCAGGCCGCGCACCTTGATACAGCAGCGCGGTGCCCTCGGCAGATTTCCAGAACACGCGCCCGCTCATCAACATCTGCTTTAACGCCAGCGTACCGCGATGGCCTTGCAGAAAAAACCCTGCCGAGACGTCGAGCGTTTGTTCCAGCGTGCGCAACAATTCAATCGCATCCACGTCCACCGGCGAAACAAACTGCGGTGGATTCAGACTGTAAAACGACTTGAATGCAGTCCAGGACTTGGCCTGACTGTAGCCACCTTGCTGCAACACCCGCGCCTTCATCAGCCGCACAATTAAACGATCATCGCGCCCTGGCTCAACCACATACAGCAAACGATCCACCACCCCTGCGGCAAATTGCGTTACCGCATCGGGTTCCCTGACGGCGACGCTGAGCCGCTCCAGCCATTGATTCAAACTCGCAGAGACGCCGTCTTCGCTCACGCTGGCCTCGGCGCGTGCTGAAATCAGCACCGCCGCCACGTGCTTGCAGTTGTAACCCACCGGGCACGCACAGTGCCCCACTACGTGCCAATGGCCCTGATTCTGGTTCAGCCGTATCGTCACCTGATACGGCTGGGTGCGCGAGCCTTGCACGCGTGCCGAAAAATAACGGTCGGCAGCGCCGCGCTCCAGATCAATCACGCGGCCGGACTTGACCAGATCGTCTCCGCGCGTCAGCCAGGAATCAGAAAAGTGTGCGTGCAAATCGGCGTCGGAGAGCTGCATCGTTTGCAATACCCAAAAGGCGGGATTATCCCCCGTCTAGCGCCATTTGTTCAACTTAATTCCGCCCACGCGCAGCAATTGCACAATCGTGATTGCCGTAGCCCCGGTCATTCACTATAATCGCGGCCTTGCGCCGATGTAGCTCAGTTGGTAGAGCAGCGCATTCGTAATGCGAAGGTCACCAGTTCGATTCCGGTCATCGGCACCAGCAA
>DMQT01000326.1:3709-4123 GCA_003455595.1 Betaproteobacteria bacterium | reverse complement strand
CCACACCGGCTACTACAACGAGGTGGACAGCTTCCCGGTGTTCACCATCGAACGCATCACCATGCGCCGCGACCCGATTTATCACAGCACCTACACCGGCAAACCGCCCGACGAACCTGCCATCCTCGGCGTGGCGCTGAATGAGGTATTCGTGCCGCTACTGCAAAAACAGTTCAGCGAGATTGCCGATTTTTACCTGCCGCCGGAAGGCTGCTCCTACCGCCTCGCCATCGTCAGCATCAAGAAAAGCTACCCCGGCCACGCCAAGCGCGTGATGTTCGGCGTGTGGAGTTATCTGCGCCAGTTCATGTACACCAAATTCATCGTGGTGGTGGACGACGACATCAACATCCGCGACTGGAAGGAAGTGATCTGGGCCATCACCACGCGCATGGACCCGGTGCGCGACACGCT
>DMQT01000326.1:0-3662 GCA_003455595.1 Betaproteobacteria bacterium | reverse complement strand
CCGATTGTCATGGACGAGGCGGTGAAACAGCGTGTGGATGCGATGTGGCAGGACTTGGGGCTGTAATGGATAAACCCGCAGGGCAGCGCACCTGTCTTTACTCCGCCCAACAACTCGACGCCATCATCGGCTACATGGCGCGTCAGGCGGCAGGACTGCTGACCGGGCGCACCCGCGTCACGCTGGTCGGCATCCTGCGCCGCGGCGCACCACTGGCGGACAAGCTGCACGCGCGGCTGGTATCCGACTACCACCTCACCGGCATCACCCGACTGGACTTGCACATCAAGCGCTACGCCGACGACCTCACCCTGCTCTACCCGGAAACCCGCCTCACGGAAAACCCCGAACACGCCACGCTTGATCTCTCCGGCCACACCGTGCTGGTGGTGGATGACGTGATGTATCGCGGTCACTCCCTGCTGCGCGCGGTGGAATACCTGGCCAGCAGGCAGCCCGCAGAAATCCGCACCGTGGTGCTGGTGGATCGCGGCGTGGCCAAACTGCCGGTACGTACCGATATCGTCGGCGTGCGCCTGGATGTGGCGCCTACCGACATCATCGAATGCAACGTACCGCCCTACGAGGAACACTTCCGTATTGACCTGATGCAACCGCAAGCCCTCGCCGATTAGGCCAGGGTGGCCGCGCGCAATGCCCCGGGCTTCGGTGACTGCGTCCTGCCCTCTAAGCAGCCGATGCCTGACATAACACCCATATACCCAAGCACGACACTGCGCCTATCATGCCCAGCGCTTACTCCGGCATTGCATAACCATTACCCATAAAGGTGTTCCACACATGAAACGATACCTCCTCAGTGCAATTCTCGCTTTAACGGCCGCCCCGGCGCTCGCCGCTGATGTCGGCGTCTCGATCAGTGTCGGCCAGCCCGGCTTTTATGGCCAGATCGACATCGGCGACGCCTACCCCCGCCCTCAGCTGCTTTACCGCCAACCTGTTGTCGTTGTGCGTGAACCGGCTTATGTGCATGAGCGCCCAATCTATCTGCGCGTCCCGCCCGGCCATGCCAAACACTGGCGCAAGCATTGCCGCGAATACAATGCCTGCGGTCGTGAAGTCTATTTTGTGCGGGACAACTGGTACAACGACGTCTATGCACCACGCTACCGTGAACAGCACGGTGATCGCGGCGGCTACGGCAGACAGGACCGAGGCCGGGGTGAAGACCATGGCGACCGAGGGCGCGGCAACGACCATGGCGACCGAGGCTACGGGAACGATCGCGGCGACAAGGGGCGCGGTCATGGCGATGACCGCGGTAACGGGCATGGCAACGGCCACGGAGGCCGCGACTAGCCGAGCCACTGGTGCCCCACGCAGCATAAAAAAACCGCCGTTGCTATTGAACGGCGGTTTTTTTATATGCTGGCAAGCCTTCCACGGCAACGCTCATCACTGGTTGGCTACTTGCCGTGACGCATGGCGCAGCTTGAAACAAGCTTTGCCCCAGCCCAATGCAAGCTGACTAATGCCCGCCATACACCCAGTCCAGCAGCGCATCCTGCGCCGCACCGCCCGCTGCTGCGTTACTGTGATTGATGAAAAACACCACCGCAAAACGCCGCCCGCTGGGATCAAGCACATAACCAGCTATAGTTTTAACACCTTCCAGCGTGCCGGTTTTGATGTGCGCATGACCAGCGATGGCGCTGCCCTTGCCGCGCGATTTCATGGTACCGTCCACCGCCATGATCGGCAGCGCCGATTCAAACTCGCTGAATAGCGCACTGCGGCTCATGTCCAGCAACAACAGCGCCATGCTGTCCGGGCTGATGCGCTCGATACGCGACAGCCCGGCGCCATTTTCCAGCACCAGTTCCGGCATGCTCAGCCCCTGCCCGGCCAGCCAGCTTTTGACTGCAGCGGTGGATTTGGACGGGGTGGCAGGCGCGCCCATCACTTCTGCGCCCAGCGTCAGAAACAGATTGCGCGCCATCACGTTGTTGCTGAATTTGTTGAGGTTGCGGAGCGCGTCGGCCAGCGGCGGCGAGGTGTAAACCATCAATTGCGTGGCAGTCGCAGGCACCGTGCCAACGCGCCAGTTGCCATGCCACTGCCCGCCCAGCTGCGGCCACAATTCGCGGAACATGCCAACTACGGTCTGGTTGGCGTCACCTAGATTGAACGCAGCGGTTTTTTCGCCGCACGCGGCCGAATAACTGCCCTTCAATTGCAAGCGGGTCTGGCCGTTGTCTGGCTGCATTTGAATATCCAGCCGGTCACGCCATTCGCCGCACGGTGCCTGGTCAAGCTTGATGTCATTCACCAGCAGGGTATTCGCGGGCAGCGGATCGGCGTAGCTCGCCACACTGTTGGCCAGTGGCGTCAGGCGCAATATCGTGCTGTTGAAATTCACCATCAGCGCGGTGGGCAGCGCATTGTAGGCGCGCCGCGGCTGGCCGTCGAAACGCGCCGGATCGGCAGATTCTGGATCGAAATAACTTTGATCCAATACCAGATCACCGCGCACCTCGCGCACGCCCCGACTGCGCAGCTCGCGCAATAGCAGCCAGAAACGCTCGATGGTCAGCTGCGGATCGCCGTAACCCTTGAGATACAGATTGCCGGTAAGCACGCCGTCATTCACGCTGCCATCGGTATACACCTCGGTTTTCCAGGTGTAGGACGGCCCCATCTCATCCAGCGCAACCGCACTGGTGAGCAGCTTCATGGTTGACGCGGGGTTGAACGAGGCGGTCGGGTTGAGTGCCAGCAGCGGCTCGGCTTTACCCGCTTCCCACACCACCACGCCGACATGGCTGGTCGGGATGCGCGCCTGCTTCAGCGCATCGAGCACAGCATCGGGCAAGCCGCCGGTCTGCGCCTGCGCGCTGGCATACAAAGACAACAGCAGCACAAAAACGAGTCGCTGAAAAAAAGCCTGCATGGGAGAGAACCGGATCAATTTTGAACCGCGATTATGGCGAGGTATCGCGCTTTCTACAACGCAGAAGGGCTAAGTTGCTGCCGCACGGTGCTTGAATCCGTCCAGATTGCCGGGCACCCGCGCCAGCATCACAATCAACGCGCCCACCAGCTCCACCATGCTAAGTGTGCGCCCCACATCACCACGGCAAACAGCCGGTAGTTATCAAGTGGCCACGCAGCAATAAAAAACGGGGCACAAGCCTCGTTTTTTATTGCCCGAACATTTACCGCGTCAATCCCACATCACATCCGCCTTCGCCGCAATCGCTGCCTCGAGCAACTGAATCAGCGGCAACGCCCGGTTCGATACACTCACCGGCGGCTCATCCGTATCCGTCTGGGCTACCGGCGCAGCCGCCGTCACGCCGGCGCGCAATCCAGCCAGCGCGGCAGGCACATCCGCCGCCAGTAACGCGCCCGGCACTGTGCCGCTATGACCCATCAATTTGAGAAAACTCAGCCCCACTTCCCCAAACAGGGTGATGTCGGCAAAAGCGTCGGTATGAAACGTAATCAACATGAAACGATCCTTCGGGGTAAATTTACTTGGTTCAAGTTTAGCTCAGCCGGGTTCAATTGCTCAACATGGCCTTGGCCTCTTCGCGCAAGCGCTTGGATTCATTCAGCAAGTAACGCTGATAATCGTCGAGATCGCCGTCAAACGGCTCGACACCGCCGCGTCCTACCAGCCAGAATTCGTCACACACCGA
>DMQT01000188.1 GCA_003455595.1 Betaproteobacteria bacterium | reverse complement strand
CTCGATCTCGATCTCGACCACACTGACGATGCCACTTATGGCCAACAAGCGCTTTCCTTCTACAACCACCATTACGGCCACTATTGCTACCTGCCCTTGCTGGTGTTCGAGGCTAACTCCGGTGTTTTGGTGATCGCCGTACTGCGTCCGGCAAACGCCCTACCGGAGCGGAGAGCGTCATTTTACCCTCATCATTACCAGCTTTCCTCCAGAACCCTGCCCTGCTCCCAGGAGCCTTGCGCGCTGGGACCACAGCTAACGATTGACTCCCGAGGCGCTCAGCTTACAATCTCCATGACCACCGTCTCCACGGCGGTGATACGTCCAACGCTATTCGTTAGGCTACATATGAAGCTCAAGAAGTTACTCAGTTATGAGTGGGACGCGATAGCGGGGCTTCTGGCTGCCGTGGCCGCCATTATTTTGGATTCACTGAACATTGTGGATGAGCATGTCATCCCACCTATCGTACTTGTCCTGATGGCGCTCTTGTTTATCAATTTCCTGCGTCATACGTGGCACAACGAGCTGACAGCTGAACAGGTCGAGCGAACCGAACACGCAGTACACGAAATACAAGCAGCGCTCAAGCCATCCGATATCATTCTAGTCGGGCCATGTCAGTTACGCTCTGTGAGTGAGCTGTTTGCCCGGCATATGAGAGGGGATGCACTTTGGTTCAATGTCTGCCTTTCGATGTATAAACCACAGCCGCTATTCGACACACTGTTGCGTCCAGCAGTGGAAAATCCCATGGTCACCTCAATTCAGTTCGTTCTTGATGAAAGCCAGAAGGATTTATGGGAGGGAAGTAGTGCAGCCAAAAATCGCTGCCTGCACCAGCCATTCCAAGGTCAGAGAGCCTTATTGGTGCACACTAAGCAAGAATATTTCATTTATTCTCGCCGACAGCCAGCAGAGCGGTGGGGTCGAGGCACTACTTGGTTTCTGGGGCGAGCCTTTCATGGCGCAATCCACAGACCGGGACGTGCCACGCTACATTTTCCATGTGCAAAAGCACTCTGAACTTTTGCCGCATTTGGTGGAATTAGAGCGCGGCTTTAGGCACCGTTAATACAGTGTACGACTGAAACTCGGATATCCCGCAATGACATATCTTGCTTCAGAATCGCCTGTCGAGGCCTAATTCAGATTCCATATCAACAATGCCATAATAACCTCATCGTAATATACAGATGAGAAATGCATGTCACGACCACTGCGAGGCCAAGATATACTTGATGATTGGCTCCGTGCCATTGCCTCGGCAACAACGATTGAGCAGCTACGGCAAGCACAATACGCTCAGAACACCGCAACATTCTTGCGGAACACTTCTCCGAGGTGCTGCCTCAGTTGCTCATACAACGCCCTTCGACGGCACTTCGGAATAAACACCACATAGTATGAGAACGAAAAGTATGGCAGCGGAAAGACGCTCCTGGTTGGCCCTGATAATCCTTCTGGGGACGGTGCTAACAATCACCGCACAGATTGCCAGCGGCCTCCTTATGGCATGGGCGAACGTGAATTTTCACGCTTTCCATGTGGCCAATGGTTTGGCGGCGGCAGTGTTCTTGGCGGGCGAATGGCTATGGCTCTTTTTCAGCCCTTTGGGGAGAGCCGCGGCGCAACGGATTTTCTTGTTGTCTGCGGAGAGTCGCCATGCTTTTGGAAGGCAAGTGCGCGCACCACTGCAGCAGAGTCCTTTGCGAGAGGGTTTGGGTGCCCTGGTGGAAGGCATTTTCCTGGTTCTGGCCAGTCTCACCGTACTCTTCGGCCTTTTGCTCTGGCAAGGGTTGAGCGGGTTGTTGCCCTGGCATCGTGCCCTTGCCTTGCTGCTCGCCCTGCTATGGTTTTTTCATCTCGCTTTTACCAGCCTGGATCATCGGCCGCGTAAAAAACCTCGGAAGGGGAACAAGCCATGACCCATGTCGTCACGGAATCCTGTATTCGCTGTAAATATACGGATTGTGTCACCGTCTGCCCAGTGGATTGTTTTCACGAGGGCTCCAATTTCCTGGCTATCGATCCTGTCGAGTGTATCGACTGTGCCCTGTGCGTACCGGAATGCCCGGTCGATGCCATCTTTCTTGATACAAACCTCCCCGAGGGGCAGGAAGAGTATCTGGAAATCAATGAGCGATTGGCGGCGCATTGGCCTGTCATCATCCAGAAAAAACCCGCGTTGCCCGATGCCGAGAAATGGGGGAAAGTCCAAAACAAGAGGCGCTACTTAGACGAAGGCAAGGCAGCGGCAGAAGCGCCCATGCCCAAACCACCCTTGCCGTTGGAAGAATATAAACGCACGCCCGAATTTGATGCAGACAGCATCCCGCAAGGATTGCGGCATGACCATCGGACCAAGGCGGGAATATGGGGACGCATTGTGCTTCTGGACGGTGGCCTGCGTTACTGCCTCGATGACGGAAGCAGACAAAGCTGGCTTTTAACACCGGAGCGCGAGGCCTGGATTCCCCCCGATGTGCCCCATCATGTGGAGATGGTGGGACCGGTGCGTTTTTATGTCAGTTTTTGGCGGTGAGAGATCCCCGACACGCGTTGGGCGCACCGGACATGGGCGGTTTTTCCCGGCCGTTAATCAGCATGCAGAACTGATCAGGATTCCGAGGTAAACAGCGTCCAAATTTGACCACCCTGGGTTATGCCAACATTCTGTTTTTTGACTAGTATCAAATGAATGCCGGGAATTACATCGAGATATAAATAGGTCCGCTGCCGCCTTCCGGCGGAACCCAGACTATATTCTGCCTTGGATCCTTGATATCACACGTCTTGCAATGAATGCAGTTTTGCGCATTAATCTGCAATCCGGGGTTGCCGGGCAGCCCTACAATTTCGAATACGCCCGCCGGGCAGTAGCGCTGCTCCGGGGCATCGAAGCGAGCCAAGTTAATACGTATCGGTGCAGTCTCATCCCGCAAGCGCAAATGACAAGGCTGGTCGGCATCATGCGCAATATTGCTGAGATACACTGAACTTAAACGGTCGAAGCTGACTATCCCATCCGGTTTTGGATACACGATCCCAGGCACGTCGGATGCCGGCGTGAGACATTCATGGTCGGCTTTATTGTGGGCCAGCGTCCAAGGCAGGCCCACGCCAAAAGCTGAAAGCCACATTTCAATGTTGCCTAATGCAGAACCTCTCAGCGTGCCAAAACGAGAAAGCAAGGGTTTGACGTTGCGCACCGCATGTAAATCACGCCATACCCAGGAGTTGCGTAAGGCGGCGGGATAGGCATGCAATAAATCGTGACGGCGATCCGTAGTGATGGCGGCAAAAGCAGCTTCAGCGGCAAGCATGCCGGACTTCATTGCATTATGAGAACCTTTAATGCGCGGGACGTTGACCATGCCGGCGCTACAGCCAATAAGTGCGCCGCCGGGAAAGATCATTTCCGGCCAAGCTTGCACGCCTCCCTCGCTAATCGCGCGCGCCCCGTAGCCCAAGCGTTGGCCGCCTTCAAGAACGGAACGGATTGCAGGATGTGTTTTTAATCGCTGGAATTCTTCAAAGGGAGACAAGTGCGGATTGGCATAATCCAGATGCACAACAAAGCCCACCGATACCAATTGTTGACCATAGTGATAGATGAACGAACCGCCACCGGTATTAGCGGAAAGTGGCCAGCCCATGGTGTGCTGCACTAGCCCTGGCCGATGCTGCTCGATCGGAACACGCCACACTTCCTTGAGGCCAAGCCCATACTTTTGCGGGCCGGATTGGCGACGCAAAGCGAAACGGGTTTCAAGTTCGCCTGTGAGCGACCCGCGCGCACCTTCCGCAACCAGCGTGTAGCGGGCATGTAGTTCCATGCCCGGTGTGAAGCGGGCCGTGGGCTCTCCGCTGGCATTGCGGCCCATGTCGCCGGTTAGCACGCCTACGACGCATCCTTTTTCATCATACAACATGGTTTGTGCGGCAAAGCCCGAATAGATTTCTACCCCCAGGTTTTCGGCCTGCTGCGCCAGCCAGCTGCAGACCTCGCCAAGACTGACGATATAATTGCCTGAATTGCTCATCAGCGGCGGCAAAAGCCGGCGGGGTATCGTTCGCGCGCGATGCTCCGTCAGGATTGAAAAACGATCTTCTGTCACGTCCGTATAGAGGGGTGCGCCTTTTCCCTGCCAGTCCGGGATCAGCTCGTTGAGCGCCATCGGATCAATGACTGCACCGGATAGAATGTGCGCTCCCACACTTGCGCCCTTTTCCAAAACACAAACGCTTAACTCGTATCCCGATTCTTGCGCTAGCTCTTTTAGACGAATCGATGCTGCCAGGCCAGCCGGGCCAGCGCCCACTATCACAACGTCGTAAGCCATGACATCTCGTTCCATGTGATTTCTTTCGAGCTATGTAAGAGAGTTAGGCGCGCCGTTGCCTTTGACATCGGCGGCATGGCGCGGTATGCGCATGCCTATGATCCGGTATTCTGCTAATGCCATGGTAAATGAAACGGCCGACGTAAATGCAAACGAGTTCACCCGGGGTGGTATTTGTCACAATCTGTCTGAGCATGAGATTCATAGCTGTTAAAGCCTGTTACGGGTGAAAAACGTAACTGCTTAGGTGTAAAGTACCGGACGATTGCATAGATCCCCGGCGCTATCCGCTGTTCACTGCGC
>DMQT01000045.1:412-5824 GCA_003455595.1 Betaproteobacteria bacterium | reverse complement strand
GGCGTGGCGTGGCGTGGCGTGGCGTGGCGTGGCGTGGCGTGGCGTGGCGTGGTGTGGTGTGGTGTGGCTGCGGCGTCGCCCGGCGACGGGCAAACCCGCTGACAACAATCTCGACCTGGGGCAACCGGTGACTGTCAGCGCCTGGCGCGACGACGGCACGGCACGCGTCAGCTATCGTGGTGCCGAGTGGGATGCGCGCCTGCTGGAAGGCGAGCCCGGCCAGCCGCAGCACTGCGTGATTCATGAAATTCGTGGCAATACCCTGATACTTTCCGCACAAAAATAAAGGCATTCATAATGGAAATCACCCTGATTTTTCTCGTCGTCGTCGCCATCTTCGTCGCCAGCGCCATCAAGATCGTGCCGCAGCAAAACGCCTGGGTAGTCGAACGGCTGGGCCGCTTTCACGGCAGCCTGCTGCCCGGCCTCAACATCGTGTTGCCGTTTATCGACCGCATCGCCTACAAGCATTCGCTCAAGGAAGTGCCGCTCGACGTGCAGCCGCAAGTCTGCATCACCAAAGACAACACCCAGGTGCAGATCGACGGCGTGATCTTCTTCCAGGTCACCCACCCCAAGCTCGCCAGCTACGGTACGGCGGATTTCCAGATGGCGATTGTGCAGCTGGCGCAAACCAGCCTGCGCTCAGAATGCGGCAAGCGCGAGCTCGACCGCCTGCTGGAGGAACGCAACGACATCAACCGTGCCGTGATCGCCGCGCTCGACGAAGCCAGCCCGAACTGGGGCGTAAAAGTGCTGCGCTACGAAATCAAGGACATCACCCCGCCCGACGCGGTGCTGCGCTCGATGCAAACGCAAATCACAGCCGAACGCGAAAAACGCGCCATGGTGGCGCAATCCGAGGGCAAGCGTCAGCAAGAAATCAATCTCGCCGAAGGCGCGATGACCGCCGCCATCCGCGAATCCGAAGGCCAGAAACAGGCTGCCATCAACCAGGCCGAAGGTCAGGCGCAGGCGATACTGCTCACCGCCACGGCCACCGCCGAAGCCATCCGCAAAATGGCCGCCGCCATGCAGGAACCCGGCGGCATGGATGCCGTCAACCTGAAAGTCGCTGAGAAATACGTCGAGGCGTTCGGCAACCTTGCCAAGCAGGGCAACACGCTGATTTTGCCGGGTGATTTATCCAACATGGGTTCGATGGTGGCGGCGGCGATGCAGGTGGTCAAGCAGGGAAAAGCGTAATCGCAGCTGTGATGGGCTTACGCGCTATTGCCAACTGAACTCAATCTTTAAACAGTAGCCTGTCACGTACTGTTTCAAGCAAACTGGGTGAAACAGGCGAGCCGCTAGGGTCATTCATTTCTGGGACGCATAATGGAACAAGATGTTGAACAGTGGGCAGGCCTGAACCAATCAGGGAAGGAAGGTCGGCGTGGTCGGTCGAGTGCTTGGTCATGTGTATCACGCCTAGGATGTCACCATGTTTTCGTGTTGGTAATCGCACTCGCAGGCTGTGCTTCACCACCGGTAGATACGGAATCCGACTACCCAAGTCCTTCCCGAAGATTTCCGGTTCAAGCGGTCCATGTCCCGATTTTGCAAACGTTTATTCGAATCGCGGCATAAGCTACAACCCAGCCAAGGGCTCGGAAGCCGCAGCTGTCCTTTCGCGCGACGTCTTTAAGCTTGGCGATCTGTTCCATGACGCAGATGCGCTCAGGATCTCGGTCGATGCCAAATCGGTCTCGAGAAATCTGGCAGATATCCGCACACTGAACCTGACAACAACTTCGGGTGAAAAGTGGGATGCTCCAAAGAAAAAGCTTGGCACCTGTGCATGGGGGATGCTGACCTATATCCATGATGGCGGATTCGGTGCGGCCCCAGTGGGATTCGGTGTCGGAAGCGATGCAGCCAATCTGTATGTCGCGGTTGACGGATCCTTGATTGTCAGAAGCAGTTACCTCAGAACTGGGATCGCGCTCGTCATTCCCTTCCGCTTTCGGTCAGATACCATTTACTATCGCTTCCCGTCGGTCAATACTGAACTGCCGAAGCGACAATAGTTGAAGGCCCACTCGACCAATGACTGCCCAGCGTCAATTTCCAAATTCGGCCAAGGCCAGCCGTGGCTCAACGAGTTCGGCGCCTAACTTCCCGGTCGATCCGACAGGCACCGGCAAGCCGGTGCCTGCGGCTCATCTTGAGCGTTGGACGTCATCAGGCAGTGTGGCTCTACATGAGGTGAAAATATGAAGGGCAGTTGCTTGTGTGGTGCTGTTGAGTACGAAGTCGATCAATTGGACATGCCGATCAGTCATTGCCATTGCCATACTTGTCGCAAAGCGCATGCAGCCGCATTTGCGTCGAACGCTGGTGTTATGCGGGAGCATTTTCGCTGGGTCAAAGGTAAAGAACAACTGGCGGCCTTTGAGTCATCGCCAGGAAAGTTCAGGCATTTCTGTTCCGTTTGTGGCTCTCACCTCATGGCTGAGCGCCCCGTACAGCCACACGTCATTGTGCGCGTGGCAACACTCGATGATGACCCAGACACCAAACCAGTTATGCACATCTGGCGCTCACATGACGCTCCGTGGTTGCAGGACGATAAGGACATGCTGTTCTATCAAGAGTGGCAACCCGGTAAGTAACCACATGCCGCCCAACCCTGCAGTTAAACTGCGACTGTACAAAAGCGCGCGGTCCTTACTTTTACTACAAGGGCTTCCTCGTCAGTGCAACTGACCTGACGATTATTTCTTCTCTTTCTTCATTCTTCCATAACCATCCTTTGCTGGTTTCCAGTTGCGATGCGAGAAGGTGCAGGACTGCCAGACTACAACCGGTTATGTTGAGCCTATAGCTCGGACCCTGATGAAAGACACGCGCGAGGGCCTCAATCGTTAGCCGGGATTCATGCTGCATCTCCTTGAATTAACCAGGCTCACCCCGCGCGGGCCCAACCCGCTTCACCCCAACGCTGGCAGTCCAGTTGTTATTCCTGATCCTTTCGTTGCGATGCTGCGATCCCGTTTTCTGCACACCCATTTCCCCCTCAAGCCTGGTTCTTGGCACGCGGATGAGCATGAATTTTTCATTTTTTATGGCGCCGTAAATCCATACTGACCTTTACATACTTTTACACAGTCCGGCATTCAGAATAACGCCATCAACTCGTTAACAAGACTGTGCGCAACAACTTTCAATTCAAACAAGGAGAGTGACATGTCCATCAGTAACATCGGCAGTAATTCTGCTATATCCAATATCCAGTTTTCGGGTGTTTCACAAGTCGCCTCTCAAAGCACAGACGGCGATGGCGATAATGATGCGAGCCGCGTTTCGAAGTCATCGGCAAACGGGGGGCGTTTTGCTTCCGCCATCAGCCAGGCTTTGTCCCAGCTTGGCGTGCCGTCGGGGTCATCCAGCACCACGGCAAATGCTGCCTCCAACCCGACCAGCAGTACTGCCTCACAAGACCCGCAACAGGCATTGGCCGCATTCATGCAAAACCTGTTTGCATCCCTGCAATCCCAGGGTAGCGGGCAAACCACATCCACTCACAGTGGTACTGACAGCGATGGGGATAGTGACGGCAGTGGTGCCGCGTCGGCTGTGTCGGGTACTTCCGCAAGCCGACACCATGGAGGACATCACGATGGTGGGTTAAGCAAAATCGAGAGTGGCCTGCAAAATCTCATGCAGCAAATTTCATCATCCAGCTCAAGCGCAACAGGTTCTACCGCCTCAGATTCCGCGTCCTCCCCGTTACAGCAAAGTTTTCAGAATTTGCTCTCAGCAGATGGTGCATCCGGCAGCAATGTAACCCTGGCCAGTTTTTTGCAGACCCTTTCACAAAATCTCCAGGGTGCCACACCTACTGGCAATGTGGTCAGCACGCAAGCTTAAGGCTGGGCCACACAGGATGAAATGGTTCCAAGTACCATGCCGTGTAGATTAAATAATGAGTATATGAGTGAGTAATTGCGCGGGTTGGTTGAATTAGCGCGAATGGTATGCAGGCACTAAATGGCCACGGAGAAATCCGTGGCTTTTTTTCGAGGTCAAATCCGAATTAGCTGTTGTCAGGTTTCGTGAACATCAACAGCGCTTTGCTGGAAAGCAGATATTCATCCACACATTGTTTGGCGTATTGGGCCGCAGCGAAACCTGCTACCGCATTTACCGTGATTTGGGACTGAACCTGCGCATGGAGACGGGACAGTGCATGGTCCGTTGGCCAAGGCGCTTTAGCCTCAACTTTCAACGCCCTCTAAAATGGGGCGATTATCAATGAACTAATTTGCCCCACCAAGCTCAAATATCCGCTTGAGCCTGTATCAAGCTGGCGCCTGTGGCCATAACCATCCAAGTACATCCTGCTACTTTGGCAATAGCTCAATCTCAACTATGAAATGGTGATTCTCAAATGAATAAAATCCTGAACTATCTGGTGCGCGGCATTATGATTACGAGCGTTTGTTTATCCATACAGGCGGTAGCGGCTGATGTGAAACCTGCTGGTGCTGAAGGTCAGATATCTATCGATGTACCCGTTACGCTGAAAGCAGCAAACGTGGTATTCAACATGGATCACGTTGCCCTCAACGGTGATTTGCCTATTGGCATGAAGTACATGGAGTTGCTCAACAAGAAAATGAAAGCGGACAAAACGTCCGGAAAAATCATTGGGATATTCCACGGACCAGCAGCCTACATGACACTCAATGACCAGGCTTACAATGCCAATCGTAAGGTTACCACCGGTAATCCATATAAGGGTTTGGTCGAGGGGTTGATCGCATCCGGTATACAGATCGAAGAATGCGCGGTGTCCATGAAGGGGAATAACTGGACCAATAAAGACCTGCTGCCTGGCGTAAAAGTAAATACCGGTGCGATCGGTCGCCTTATCCAGTTGACTCAAGAAGGGTATGTGCAGATTCAGCCATAAGAAACAGCAGCAGTTGCTGCTATGGCTTTAAATCAAGGGTTTTGGCGATGTCACGTCAAAACCCTTTTTGTTATCGGTAGCGACGGCGGGAGTGCCGTCTAACATTCCAACAGGTTTCTGCCCGAATCTGCGAATGCGCGAGACTGCTAATCCGGATTGAATCATCCGCTGCCGAGTCTGGTCTACCGGCCACACCAATTACACAATAACCTCTCCCATGAGTTCGGCCACCATCAAGCATTACCTGCCCTGGGTCGTCGCCACGGCGCTGTTCATGGAGCAACTCGACTCGACCATCGTCAACACCGCGATTCCGGCGATGGCCGCGAGTTTGCAGGTGACGCCGCTGAGTCTGAAAGCGGTCGTCACCAGTTACATCCTCAGTCTCGCCGTGTGTATCCCGGTCAGCGGCTGGATGGCCGACCGCTTCGGCGCCCGCACCGTGTTCCGCGCCGCCATCGCCGTCTTTGTGCTCGGCTCGATCGGCTGCGCGC
>DMQT01000045.1:0-255 GCA_003455595.1 Betaproteobacteria bacterium | reverse complement strand
CCCGGCGCTGATCGGGCCGTTGCTCGGCCCCACGGTGGGCGGGCTGATCGTCAACTGGCTGTCGTGGCGCGAGATTTTCTTTGTCAACGTGCCGGTGGGAATCACGGCGCTGTATCTGGTCTACCGTCACATGCCGGATTATCGCGGCGATACCCCGCGCCCGCTCGATGTGATCGGCCTGGTGCTGTTCGGCTCCGGCACCGCGCTGCTGTCCTGGCTGCTGGAAATCTTCGGCGAACACACGATAGACCCGAC
>DMQT01000105.1 GCA_003455595.1 Betaproteobacteria bacterium | reverse complement strand
CCGCCGTAAGAGTCGTTGGCGGCGTCAGTGTCGGAGGACGCGAGCGGGTACTTATCGTCGAAGTGGCTGACCAGTGGATCGTCGTTGGTGTGGCGCCCGGGCGCGTGAATGCGCTGGCAACCATGCCACGTCAGGAAAATGACGTGCTCACGACCGCCCCTGCAGCACAAAATTTTTCCAGCTGGCTCAAACAGACAATGGAAAAACGTAATGCCTCTTAATCTCCTGCCTCACTCGGACAATGTCATGCGACAGTTTTTCAAAACCGCCTGGCGGGTACTGAGATACCTGCTGCCACTGGTGTTGCTGAGCGCACCCATGCTGGCAACTGCAGCAGAATCCGCTGGTCTGCAGGCATTCACCAGCACGCCCACCCCTGGCGGCGGACAGGCTTACACGCTGAGTCTGCAAACCCTGCTGCTGCTGACCGCGCTTTCTTTCCTGCCTGCCGCTCTGCTGATGATGACCAGTTTCACCCGCATCATTATTGTGCTGTCCTTGCTGAGACAGGCACTGGGCACACAATCGGCGCCACCCAACCAGGTGATGGTCGGCCTCGCGCTATTCCTAACCCTGTTTGTGATGGGTCCGGTGTTCGACAAGATTTACGTGGATGCTTACCAGCCCTTGTCCGAAAACAAGATCACCATGGCTCAGGCGCTGGACAAAGGCGTTGCACCACTGAAAACCTTCATGTTGAGGCAGACCCGCCAGGCCGATCTGGCCCTGTTCGTAAAACTCTCCAACAGCCCAGCTTTGCAGGGGCCGGAGGACGTGCCGCTGCGCGTGCTCATCCCGTCTTTCATCACCAGCGAATTGAAAACCGCTTTCCAGATCGGCTTCGCCATCTTCATCCCGTTCCTGATCATCGACATGGTGGTGGCGAGCGTGCTCATGTCCATGGGCATGATGATGGTATCGCCCTCCATTGTTGCGCTGCCGTTCAAGCTGATGCTGTTCGTCCTGGTGGATGGCTGGCAACTGCTGCTCGGCTCACTTGCCCAGAGCTTTTACTGACATGGCCATGACCCCGGAAAGCGTCATGACCCTTGGCCACCACGCCATGGAAGTCACGTTGATGGTCGCCGCCCCCATGTTGCTGGTGGCGCTCGTCATCGGCCTCGTCGTCAGCATTTTCCAGGCGGCGACGCAGATCAACGAAATGACCCTGTCATTCATTCCCAAGCTGGTAGGGATTTTCCTGGCACTGGTGGTGGCGGGTCCGTGGATGCTATCGGTCATGCTTGATTACATGCGTGAAATCTTCACCAGCATACCGGCTCTGGCAAGCTAGGTAGCCATTGTCAAACGGCTTTCCAGTTTGATGCCTGCACCATGATTACCCTTACCAGCGCCGAACTGAATACCTGGATTGCAGCGCTATTGTGGCCGCTTACCCGGATTCTCGGGCTGATTGCGTTGGCCCCGGTGTTCGGTAACACCAGTGTGCCGGTGCAGATTAAAATCGGTCTCGGCGTGATGCTCGCGTTGATCGTGGCCCCGACTATCCCGGCGTTGCCCGCCATTGACCCGATGTCCCTCCCCGGTCTGCTGATCCTGGTACAACAGCTCATCATCGGCCTCGGCATGGGCTTCGCGATGCGCATCATCTTTGCCGCCGTGGAAATGGCTGGAACGATCATCGGCATGACCATGGGGCTGAGCTTTGCCAGTTTTTTCGACCCGCAATCGCAGGGGCAATCGAGTGCCATCAGCCAATTCCTGGTGCTATTGGCGACGCTGGCTTTTCTGGCTGTCAACGGTCACCTGCTTCTGCTGTCGGCACTGGCGCACAGCTTTACCACCCTGCCCATTTCTGCGTCACCCTTGGGGGGGCAGATGTTCAAACAGATTGCAGACTGGGGAGGGATAATCTTCAGCTCAGGTATCCAGCTATCGCTGCCCATGGTAGCGGCTTTGCTCATCACCAATATCGCGCTGGGTATACTGACGCGCGCCGCACCTCAACTCAATCTGTTCGGTATCGGGTTCCCGATCACACTGACGGTCGGCTTTGTCGTCATCGGCTTCGCCTTGCCCTATCTGGCCACGCCGCTGACGCACCTGTTTCAGCAAGGCATCGAAATGAGCGGGCAAATTGTGTCAGGTGCATCCGGGGTACGCTGACCGGCCGCCAAAGAGCACCTTAAAACAATTCGATGTCGCCGCCCTGGGAAGGCTCCACGCTGGCCAGCCTGCCTTCCTGTAGTAGCTTTTCGTAAGCGCACACCTGGTTGCGTCCGTTTTCCTTGGCGTAATACAGCGCCTGATCGGCCTGTCCGATAAGGGTGGTTGGTAAGTCTTGTGCATCGATGGCTACCATACCAACGCTGGCCGTGACACTGCCTACCTGGGGGAAATGATAGGACGCTACCGCCTTTCTGAAGCGCTCCAGAACGACCAGCCCCGTGTTCAAATCGACATCTCTGAGAACCACCAAAAACTCCTCCCCGCCATAGCGAAACAGCAGGTCGTCATCGCGAAAGGTTCGACTCATGATTTGTGCAAACAGCAGCAATACTTCGTCGCCGTACAAATGGCCGAACTGGTCATTTACTTTCTTGAAGTGATCGATATCCAGAATAGCCAGACAACATTGCATGGCCTGATTATCCGACGCGCGACGCTG
>DMQT01000295.1:7002-8296 GCA_003455595.1 Betaproteobacteria bacterium | reverse complement strand
TGATTTTCAGCCCAGGCGCGCAATCAGGCCAGCGCAATGGTCAGATAAGTCGCATACAGCGCGCCATTGACCCACAGATGCCACACGCGCAATTGGCCGCGTGTCACCATCCAGCGTAGCCAGGCGGCAGCGACCAGGGTGATGACGACGCCTGCCAGCACTTCCTTTTGCGGTATCCATGGCGTCAGCGAGATGCCGATGGCGGGCAGCAGGGTGCCCTGGAATACCATGGCGCCGGTGACATTGCCGAATGCCAGGGTGTCCTTGTTTTTGCGTATCCACAGGATGCTGTTGACCTTCTCCGGCAATTCGGTGGCCAGCGGCACGATCATCAACGACAGCAGCAGGGCGGAGATGCCGAGTATCGGCGCGGCCTGTTCAACACCGTGGATGAAGCCTTCCGCACCCAGCACCAGCAGGCCGAGGCCGAGACCGAGCTGGAACACGATGGTGCCGAGGTTGGTGGGGATGCCTATTTTTGTCAGGAACATCGGCGCGCCTGCTTCGGTGCCGTGGCCGTCTTCCACCAATGCAGCCGAGGCGCGCAGTGTGACCATGATGTAGACGAAGTAAATCAGCACCATGACGAAGGAAAACAGCACGCGGATTTCTTTGGTTTCGTGCGGGATGAACAATGCGACACAGGCCAGCGCGAATGCGCCCAGGAAGAAATTCAGGTCGCGCCTGAGGCCGGTGGGCTCAGGAATGAACGTGCCGTGTACGCCGCGTTTTTTAAGCACCGCCAGGCTGACCAGAAACAGCGTCAGTGTGGACAGCATGAGCGGCGCGCCCAAAATGGCACCGACGCCGATTTCCTCGTTGATCTGGGCATTCTGCGTACCGGCAAAAATCGCCAGCAGCGGCACCATGGTTTCTGGCAGCGCGGTGCCGACGGCGGCAAAGATGGAGCCGGTGACGCCTTCGGAGATTTTCAGCTTTTCGCCCAGATGTTCGAGTGCGTTGACGAACACTTCGGCCGCGATGAGGATGACGATTAAATAACCAAACAATTCAAGCCAAAGCATGGGGGGCGTCCTGCGTCACAAAAACGCGATTTTAACAGGCTTGCCCGAGGTCGGCCTTATCCCGTACAGTCTGGCCTTTCAAGCATGATCGGATTGCTTCATGGGGTTGCTGGATTTACTTGGATTTAACAAGCTGCCCACGGGTGTGGCGAGCAGTACGCTGGTGCTGGCCGACGCGACGACATTGGCACGCGCTGATGTTTTGCTGGTGGCATTGCAGGCCCGGTTCGGCAATGTGGCGGTGGCGCAGCTGGGTAGCGTGGACTATC
>DMQT01000295.1:0-6840 GCA_003455595.1 Betaproteobacteria bacterium | reverse complement strand
CAGCGCGACGGCGGACGCTGGGTGGGCTATTTTGCCGCCACCGGCGAAGACGAAGAAGACATTGCCTACGCCCTGTTCAGCCGCATGATGCGGCACAAGATGGGGCTGATGATCCTGGCGCCGCGCGACCGCGAGCGCTGCGAGCCGGTATACCGCGAGTCGATCAAATACCGCCTGCAAACCATTCGCCATGCGCGCCTGTCGACCTCGTTCGTGCCGATCAAGACGCGGGTGTATTACGTCGAGGACAGCCAGCCGCTGGAAGGCCTGTACGCCTGTGTCGATTTTGTTGTGGCAGGCGGCACGCTGCACGCGCACGCCCGCAACGCGCCCGATATTGTCTCGCCCATGCTGCACGGCAAGCCGGTCATTGTTGGCAGCGCGCATCGCGATCATCCGGTGCTGGCGGCGGCGCTGGCGGCGGGCGTGGTGCTGGCGGGCGATGACAACGAGCAGATTTTCGCCCATGCCCAGCGCCTGATCGACGACCCGGCCTACAGTGCGCAACTGACCGTACGGGCCAGTGCATGGCTGCAAGCCCAGGTCGGCGCGCTGGCGCGGGTAATGGCGCTGATTGAATAAATGCACCTCGTCGAGCTGACAGAATTTGATTTCCACCCGCGTCTCGCGCACAGCGCCGGGGTGAGTCTGGTCATGTTCAGCGGGCCGGATTGCGGTAGCTGTCGTCGTTTGGAAACAGTTTTGCCTGCGCTGATAGCGGGGCGTGTCGCCCATCTTTATAAAGTCGATGTGCAAGTCAGCACGGCGCTGGCGCGTGAATACGAGGTGTTTCACCTGCCCAGCCTGTTTCTGTTTGTCGATGGCCGGTTCCATGCGCCGTTGCATGCCGAATCCGCACCGGGCATCTTCGCTGCGGCCATCGAACACGCGCTGCGCGAACCTGCGCACGAGGAGCCCTGATGCATAACGGCGTGTTGTCCGGTGTGCGCTTCATCGCCTCGCCCAATTGCGACTGGCGCGCCAACCCGGCCGATGTGCGGCTACTGGTGGTACACAATATTTCGTTGCCGCCGGGGCAGTTCGGCGGCGAAGGTGTGATCGAGCTGTTCACCCACCGGCTTGACCCGGCTGACCACGCTTATTACGCCAGCATTCACGGCCTGCGCGTGTCGGCGCATTTTTTCATCCGTCGCGATGGTGAACTGATCCAGTTCGTGCCGTGCGGCAAACGCGCCTGGCACGCCGGGGTGTCAAGCTGGCGCGGCTGGGAACGCTGCAACGATTTTTCCCTTGGGGTCGAGCTGGAAGGCGACGACCACACGTCGTTTACCGACGCCCAATACAGCCAGCTCAACGCGCTCATCGCGCAACTCAAAACTGCTTATCCTGCGCTGGCGATTGCCGGCCATTCGGACATTGCGCCGGGCCGCAAGACGGATCCCGGCGCGTGCTTCGACTGGTCACGCCTGATTTCAGGCAAATAAGAACGATTCTCAAAAAAACTTGCACAGATTTTGAAGTTGTGTAATATTGCGAATCATTCCTATTAACATTCAATGTGCGCATAACTCTTATGGATACTACAGTTAGCTTCGCAGGACAGGCGGCAGGCGCAAACGAGCGCCGTTATCTGGTACTGGATCGCACACTGCCGATTCGCAGCGAGAAGCTGTTCAG
Organism: Betaproteobacteria bacterium; assembly: GCA_003455595.1. Lineage (GTDB taxonomy): Bacteria > Pseudomonadota > Gammaproteobacteria > Burkholderiales > Sulfuriferulaceae > Sulfuriferula. The sequence continues at coordinate 5,202 of DMQT01000295.1, read as the reverse complement.
CAGCAGCGACGAAGTGTTGATCAACCATAGCGGCGAACAGTACCGCCTGCGTCGCACTCGTAACGGCAAGCTGATCCTCACCAAATAGGCAAAGGGCGTAGCGTCATGTATATCTGTATTTGCAAGGCTGTCACCGATAGCGCGATTCGTGCAGCCGTATGTGAAGGCGCGTGTCGCATGCGCGATTTGAAAGCCTGTCTGGGCGTCAGTGCGCAATGCGGCAAATGCGCGTGCGACGCCAAGGCGGTGCTGGAAGAAGCCTTGCAGCAACAGGCAAACGAACGCGTCATTTCCATCCAACCCATGTATCAGCAAGCAGCCTGAGGAGGCCAGCATGAAAGGTAATGCAGACATCATCCAGTTCCTGAATCGCCAGTTACAACACGAATTGACGGCGATCAACCAGTATTTCCTGCATGCACGCATGTACAAAAACTGGGGCTTTGCCAGTCTTGGCAAGCATGAATACGAAGAATCCATCGAGGAGATGAAGCATGCCGACATGCTCATCGAGCGCATCTTGTTCCTCGAGGGGCTGCCCAATTTACAAGAGCTGGGCAAGCTCATGATCGGTGAAAAAACCGAGGAGTGCATTGCCTGCGATCTCAAGCTGGAACTGGGGTCACGCGATACGCTGGTGGCTGCTGTCGGCGCGTGTGAGAAGGCCAAGGACTACGTCTCGCGCGAGCTGTTTGAACACATTCTGGAAGACACCGAAGAACACATCGACTGGCTCGAAACTCAACTTGATGTGATGCAGAAGGTAGGGATTCAAAACTGGTTGCAAAGCCAGATGTAAAGCCTCGGCGGCCGCAAAGCCGTCAATAAGCACCATCGTCGCTGGCGTCTCCTCGCCAGCGGTTTTTAGCCAGCCAGCCTTCGGGCAAGCCAGCCCTGTTTTTTTACTGACTTGCCTGAAGGATGAACCATGAAATATGTAACGATCAGTCGTTTTGGGAGTGCCGCCGCACTGGCTCTGTTTTCCGCTGCAGCTGACGCCGATGAAAGCTTGTTCGGTTATTTGAAAGGTGCGGAGACCTTGCCTAAAGGCGCGATCGAAGTGGTGCAGTCTGTTACCCGGCGCTGGGACAAAGGCGCCGGCGATTACACCGCGTATGACAGCAAAACAGAGCTGGAATATGGCGTGACCGACCGATTTACCAGCGCTGTGTACCTGCTCGGGCAATCGGTCAAGACGCAGGATATTTTGATTGACGGCTATATTCCCAAGGATGCCGATACCGGCCTCAAGCTGTCGGGATTTGAAGTGTCGGCCAAGTACAACTTTTTGAGCCCGGCCAAGGACGATTTCGGCTTGGCGGGGTATGTGTCGGGTGCGTACACCACGCTTGACCCGCATTCCGGGCAGAAGAAAGATAAATACACGGTGGAAGGCTGGTTGCTGGGGCAAAAGAATTTTCTCGACGATCAACTGGTCTGGGTAGGTAATGTGGGACTGGAATCGACTTATGCCGTGCGTTTGCCTATAGATGGCATGGTGTTGACGCAAGATCAGTGGCCAACCACGCCGGAAATGGAGATTGCTCTGCTGGCAGGTACGGGCGTTTCCTATCGGATCGCGCCCAACTGGTTTATCGGTGTAGAGGCGCTTTACGACACTGAATTTGAAACCGAGGTGGGGCAGGAGCGCTGGTCGGTACAGGCTGGGCCAAATGTTCATTATGGCGCTAAGGATTGGTGGTTTACAGCCACCTGGTTGCCGCAATTGGTTGGCGGTGGTTTTGAAACCTATCCGGGGCAAATCGATACGAATCTGCACCTGATAGAAAAAACCAAACAGGAATTTCGTCTCAAGATTGGTTTCAATTTTTAAGGAATACGCATGAATGACCTCAATCGCTGGCTGTTGATTCCGGCCATCATCCTGCCCGCTGCGGCGTCTGCACCGGCGTTTGCGGTGCAATATTTGACGGTGGAGCAGGCGCAGAAGGTGCTGTTTCCGGCTGCGGATCAGTTCGAATCCAGGCCGGTCACGCTCAGTGCAGAACAACGCAAGGCCATTGAAACCGCCGCCGGCGTGCGCGTACGTTCGCCTGAAGTCAATGCCTGGCGTGCCAGGCAGGGCGGTAAGGCCAGCGGCTGGTTCGTGCTGGATGAAGTCTACGGCAAGCATGAATTCATCACCTATGCGGTGGCGATTGGCCTGGACGGCGCAGTGAAAGGCGTGGAAATCCTCGACTACCGCGAAACCCACGGCGGCGAAGTGCAAAACCCGAAATGGCGCGCGCAATTCACCGGCAAGAAGGCGGGCGACACGCTCAAGCTCGACGAAGACATCAAGAACATCAGCGGTGCCACGCTGTCGTGCAAGCACATCACCGACGGCGTCAAACGGATATTGGCCACCTATGAGGCGGCGCTGAAGTGAGTGCGCTGGTGCGTGTGTCGGCGGTGGCTGACGTGTCGCACCAGCGTGCGCGGCCTTTGCTCGGCACGCTGGTTGAAATTGCCGCGACCGGCAGCGACGCGGCGCAGGTGCAGCGCGCGATTGAACGGGCATTCGATGCGGTCGAAACTGTGCATACGCTGATGAGCTATCACACCGCCGATTCGGATGTGTCGCGCATCAACCGCGAAGCGTTCAACGCGGTGGTAACGGTGAACGCGCACACCTGGCGCGTGCTGGCAGCGGCGCAGGCGTTTGCCGAAGCCAGCGATGGCCTGTTTGACGTGACCGTCGCGCCGACATTGACGCGGCTCGGTTTCCTGCCGCGTCATGCCGATTTTCCACGCATTTCGGGGCAGGGCGACTGGCGTCATGTGATGTTGCTGCCTGATCATCAGGTGCGCCTTGCGCGGCGCTTGCGCATCGACCTGTCGGGCATTGCTAAAGGGTATGCCGTCGATCTGGCGATTCAGGCCTTGCGCGACGCGGGCATGACGTCGGCGCGCGTTAACGCCGGGGGCGATCTGCGGTTGTATGGCGACAGCGCGCAAACCGTCCACGTGCGCCATCCGCTGACAGCAACAACTATTGTGCCGCTGGTGCAGTTGCGCGAGGGCGCGGCCGCCACCTCGGCGGGTTATTACGCCAGCCGCCGCCACCAGGGACGGCGGGTGATGCCGATCATTCATCCGCATAGCAGGAGCGCCTGCGACGTGACACGCAGCGTGACGGTGCTGGCGCAGGACTGCATGTGCGCCGATGCGCTGACCAAGGTAGTGCACGCCGATCCTGAAAAAGCCGGTGCCGTCCTGGCGCGCTTCAACGCCCGTGCCTTTATCGTCGAAAATGATCCGCTCATCGGCGGCGCTCGCGTACTTGACACCGCTGCCACCGGCCAGCCGCACTGGCACGCACGCTGGGGGGTGGCGGCTCGCCATGTTTAAGCACTTGCCGCTACCGATCCGCTTTCCCACACCGCACAAGCGCACGCTGTATGCCGTGTTCGTGCTGCTGTGGCTGTCGGGCGCGCTGTGGCTGGGGTTCCATTATTTTCTGCGCGTGGCAGGCGAGTTCGGTGAAACCGCCAGCCCGCTCGAAATCTGGTGGCTGCGCCTGCACGGTCTGATGGGTTTTGCCGCGCTGGTGGTGACCGGCAGCGTGCTGCCGGTACACGCGCGCCGCGCCTGGCACCTGAAAAAAAACCGCGTCAGCGGGCTGGCCATGAAGTTGCTGCTGGCCTGGCTCGCCCTCACCGGCTACGCGCTGTATTACTTCGCCACCGATGCCAACGAAGCCTGGCTGCCGCTGCTGCACTGGGCGGTCGGGCTGGCGTTTCCGTTGCTGCTGGTATGGCATATCCGGCGGGGCCGGATAAAGCCACCGATTCGACTTCAATGAACCCCTTACCCAACCCGCCAGCCAGTGCATTCAGCGCAAGCCAGCCGAACACCGTTTACTCCGCTGAAAGGAAGCACTATGCACCACCCTGGCTTCAAACTGACCCTATTGGCCGCGCTCGTCGGCTTCACCTTTAACGCACACGCAGAATCTTCCACTACCAGTCTGGAAGCCAAACTCGACCAATTGCAACAGGAAATGGCGGCACTCAAGCAGCAGTTGGCTGATGAAAAAGCCGCGCGTCAGACGCAATTGGACGGCGCTGTCAAAGCTGCCGTTGCCAGCAATATGGCGGATAACCCGCCGCTTGCGTCGGACACCAGCATTGGCGGTTATGGCGAGCTGTCTTACAGCAATTACCGCGATGGTTCGGTCAAGGATCAGGTCGATTTCAACCGTTTTGTAGTATTCCTGGGGCACCGCTTCAATGACAAGCTGCGGTTTTATTCCGAGCTGGAACTGGAGCACGCCGTGTCCAGTGCCGACGACAAAGGCGAGATCGAAGTCGAGCAGGGCTACATCGAATACAACCTGACGCCGAAAGCCAATCTGCGTGCCGGCTTGATGCTGGTGCCGCTGGGCATCCTCAATGAAACCCACGAGCCGCCAACCTATTACGGCGTGCTGCGCAACGAAGTCGAAACCCGCATCATCCCCACCACCATGCGTGCCGTCGGTGTGGTGCTGCAAGGCCGGGTGCTGGACAACGCATTGGAGTATAACGTCGGCCTGGTCACCGGTTTCGACGCCAGTAAATACGCAGGCGATGCGCGTTATGCCATCAAGGATATGCACACCGAAGCGAGCCAGGCCGCCGCGAATAACTTCGCTGTGTACGCCGGGCTTAATTACCGTCAGCCGGGCTGGTTGCTGGGTGCCGGGCTGTATACCGGTAACACCGCGCAAAACGGCCACGGTGAAAACTCCAGCACCTTCCTTGAAGGCAAGAACGCGCGCCTGACGTTGTGGGACATTCATGGCAAATACAGCGTGGGCGACCTCGACCTGCAAGCGCTGTACGCACGCGGCACGCTGGGCGATACGCTGGCGATCAACCAGGCATTCAACAATGGCGCAGGTGTGGTGCCCGCATCGGGCGGCGCGGCGCCCAAATCGTTCTACGGCTGGTACGGCCAGGCCGCCTATCACGTGTGGAAAAGCGGCGACATGCGCCTGAGTCCGTTTGTGCGCTACGAGCGCTACAACACCCAGGCCAGCGTGGATGCGGGCTATACGGCGGATCCGCTGAATGACGAAACGGTGGTGACGGTGGGTGCCAACTTCAACCTGAGTCGCGAAGTGGTGTTCAAGGCGGACTGGCAAAACTACAAGACCGACAATAAAAAAGACCGCTTTAATCTGGGCGTGGGCTATATGTTCTAAACAGGCGTAAAAAA
>DMQT01000303.1 GCA_003455595.1 Betaproteobacteria bacterium | reverse complement strand
CAGATTGATATCGACGAAGATGGCACCGTGAAGATCGCCTGCACCAGCAGCGAAGCAGGCGAAGCGGCGAAAAAACGCATTGCTGAAATCACCGCTGAAGTGGAAGTTGGCAAGGCCTACGACGGCACTGTCATCAAGCTGCTGGACTTTGGCGCGATCGTCAGCGTGCTGCCCGGCAAGGATGGCCTGCTGCACATCTCGCAAATTGCCCACGAGCGCGTCAATGCGGTGAGCGAGTACTTGAGCGAAGGCCAGCAAATCAAGGTGAAGATTCTGGAGGCCGACGAAAAAGGCCGCCTGCGTCTGTCGATGAAAGCACTCATTGATCCACCGGTAAAAGTCGAACAGCCTGCTGTTGCACCGACACAGGAAGCACCTGCGCAATCCGAGTAATCGGTACCGCCAGCCAATAAAAAAGCAGCCTTCGGGCTGCTTTTTTATTGGCTATTACTTTTATACAAATCTTATACAAATCGTCTCTTCTTGCACAGCACCGTAGGATTATTGTGCACCCACCAGGCTTTGCCACCAGCGCTTGCGGCTGGCAGGCACCACCAGCGGCTTGAGATCGACTGGCGGCACTTGGCTCATCACCCAGCCCGGCAGGATGGCCACTTTGCTCGAACCGCAAGACACACCCAGGTTATTCGGATCGTAAATCTTGACGAACGTCGGCTGATTCACATCATCGGCGTAAACAATGCCGCAATAACTCTCGTCGTGATCGCGCCGCAACAGCAGGTCGATTTCACGCACAAAGGTTTTCACCTGCTCACTGCTTGCGGGCTGTGTCGGTACAGCTTCGCCCACCGCATACAGATACCATGCAGCGTCCGTATCAAGGCGTGTCCAGAATGCGGCAAGCTGGTCCCATGACAGCAGGCTATACAGCATTCCATTCAGCTTGTTTTCAAACGCACTGTTCATGCGGTCAGCCTCACGATCGATTTAACGTGCAACCTGACGTTCGCGGAACTCATCCAGCGTCTTGCAGTCGATGCACAAGGTTGCCGTCGGGCGCGCCTCCAGCCGCTTCAGACCGATTTCCACGCCGCAGCCTTCACAATAGCCGTAATCACCTGCATCGATTTTGGCGATGGTCTCGTCGATCTTTTTGATCAACTTGCGTTCGCGATCACGGTTACGCAATTCCAGCGCCATATCGGATTCCTGACTGGCACGGTCATTGGGATCGGCAAATAGCGTGGCGTCTTCCTGCATGGCGTGGATGGTGCCGTCGATGTCTTGCGACAATTCGCCTTTCCAGCCTTCCAGGATTTTGCGAAAATGGGCGAGCTGGGCCGCGCTCATGTAGTCCTCACCCTTTTTAGGGACGTAAGGCGTAAATTTTTTGAATTCTGTAACCATAATAATAACCGCTTTCGAAATTGCCAAAAAAATGCAATCCGCTTTAATAACAGAAAACCCACCCCAGAGCAACACTTACACATACGAGAATCCGCTATGGAATTGAAAGCATTACTATTTGATGTTGACGGCACACTTGCCGATACCGAGCGCGACGGCCATCGCGTCGCCTTTAATGCCGCATTTGCCGAGTACGGTTTGGACTGGCACTGGGATGTTGACCTGTACGGCCAATTATTGGCAGTAACCGGCGGCAAGGAGCGCATGCACTACTACGTTGACAGGTTTCGCAATGATTATGCCAAGCCTGATGACTTTACCGACCTGGTGGCGGAGTTGCACCGTGCCAAAACCCGCCATTACACGCGCATGCTGCAGGAAGGTGGCATTCCCATGCGCACCGGCGTGGTACGCCTGCTCAATGAAGCACGTGAGGCCGGTCTGCGTCTTGCGATTGCCACGACCACCACGCCGGAAAATGTTACCGCGCTCTTGCGCCACAGCCTTGCGGACGACACCAACGACTGGTTCGAAGTAATTGCCGCAGGCGACATCGTGCCCGCCAAGAAACCCGCAGCCGATATTTACCTGTGGGCAATGCAGCAGATGCAACTCACCCCCGGTGCGTGCTTCGCGTTTGAAGATTCTGAAAATGGCCTGCGTTCCAGCCGTGGCGCAGGGCTGAAAACGCTGATAACGATCAACGACTACACCCGCAGCCATGCTTTCCCGGGCGCGGTAGCCGTATTATCCGATTTGGGCGAGCCCGGCCACATGCCCGACGTACTGGTGGGCAATTTGGCAGACCAGCCTTACGTCAATCTCGCCGCCATCCGTGCCTGGCACGCCGCCGACTGATGCTCAAGGCTGACGCGTCTCCAGCGCCTGCAAGGTATTGTGCAGCAGCATCGCCACCGTCATCGGCCCGACCCCGCCCGGCACCGGCGTAATCCAGCCAGCGCGCTCGGCGGCAGGCGCGTATTCCACGTCGCCGCACAGGCTACCGTCGGGCAAACGGTTAATCCCCACGTCCACCACCGTGGCACCGGGCTTGATCCACTCACCCTTCACCAGCCCCGGCTTGCCCACCGCTACCACCACAATGTCAGCCTGACGCACAAAGCTGGCCAGGTCGCGTGTGAAACGGTGACACGTCGTCACCGTGCAGCCCGCCAACAGCAACTCCAGCCCCATTGGTCGTCCCACGTGATTGGACGACCCTACCACGACTGCATGCAGCCCCTTGAGGTCCGCATGCGCGGTGCGCAGCAATTCCATCACGCCATACGGGGTACATGAACGCAGCGTCGGCATGCGCACAGCTAACCGTCCGATGTTGTATGGATGAAAACCGTCCACATCCTTGTCGGGATGGGTGCGCTCAATCACCGTTTCGGTATCGATATGCCCCGGCAAAGGTAACTGCACCAGTATCCCATCCACCGTTGCATCGTCGTTTAATGCATCGATCAACGCCAGCAGCTCAGCCTGGGTAG
>DMQT01000157.1:4103-4314 GCA_003455595.1 Betaproteobacteria bacterium | reverse complement strand
TTCTTGCCCAGCGAATAAATGACGGCGACGGCATCCGTGGCAAGTGATGAGGCTGCTGTACAGTCAGCGGCCGGGGTGCCAGAGGATACTACACCGCTACCCGTATTGCATATCTTCAGATCGGGCGCTAATGCCGTCATGGTGATGGTTTTCATGCCATTGACCGTGGTAAATGCGCTGGCGTTGGCGGTAGTGACGGCATAACGGATGC
>DMQT01000157.1:2167-4026 GCA_003455595.1 Betaproteobacteria bacterium | reverse complement strand
GTAGTGACGGCATAACGGATGCGGTTAATCGTGTTACCTCCCCAGCCATCGACGGCAAAGCCTTGAGCGTCGATGGGGGCAAGCCCCAAAGTAACCGCGGGTAAAAAGCCATCATACGGATTCGTGCATGGGACACCGGTGGTGGCGGTGGCGGCGGTGGCGGGTGATTCCACTCCATTACTGCCAGCTGAGGCCGGACAAGGCAGGCGGCCATTGGCAATAGCAAATCCAAGCAGCGCCTCGCGCGCTTCAGTAAGCTGTTTTTGCGTGTCACCTTGATTGCGCATATCTTGCTGTGCTGCCAGCGGCAATAGCATGCCACCCAGCAGTAGCGAAACGATGAACAGCACAATCGCAATTTCAATCAGGCTAAAGCCGCGTTGATGAGCAGTTGGTATCTCAAGGGGGCTTTCCCGCAAGGGGATTGGCTTTGCGGCACTTTCGGGGCGCGCTGGTGATATGCCGCGCAGCTTTGGATCCGACCGAAGGAAGTGCAAAGCTGACCGTAGCGAGTGCAGAGCCGTCTTTGGAAAATCTTCTTGGGGGAAGGCGTGGGACATGACCAAGGCTATTCCTCCTGGGTGATAGAGGCGATCATGTCGGCGGTGATGATTTTTTCAACCACTTTGCCATTTTGCGCCAGGATCAAAGGCGTACCAGTGCGCGCGGCAATTTCTCGCGCGCGTTGCGCGGCTCTCACCAAAGCAGCGGGAGCCGCCCGCATATCGGCATCCTTGAGTTGGGAAACAGGCGGTGTGAGGGTATTCATGGATTTTCTCCTTCTTTGATCAGTATAGGCATTTCGCCGCTATTATCGAACAGCAGCCATGAGTCAACGAGATGCCGGTAGGTGGCATGAAAATTAAGCATCCCGGCAGCAAATCTGCGTCTTATGGTAGCAGCCGGAATGTCATGTCCACCTTGACGAACACGGGTAGCAACCCGTGCAATAGCTTCTTCTGCTGATCCCAAGGATAAAAAAATCAGTTTGACTGTGTAGCCGCTTCGTCGCCAATCATCGATCATGCGCGTATAGGTCAAACCGGAAAGGGTGGTTTCAAAGGCGAAGCTGGTGCCATTCGCGGTATGGTGTCTAATCTCCTGCAACATCAAGCGTCCGGCACGAAAGGCAACATTTTCCGGATGAAAAGGAGCAATACCAACGGCGATGAGATCCGCATTGACAAATACCGGGCAGCCACCTTCGTTGGGTAGAAATTCGCGGGCAAAAGTCGTTTTCCCTGCGCCGTTAGGTCCTGCGATGATGACGATTTTTTTTTCGATGGTCATGCGCTTAGTAAATAAAAAGTCGGGGCTGATGAAGCCACTGCGCTACAAGGCGGTCGAGCAAGAAACGCTCAGCTTTGCAGACCTGGGATTCCGTTTCGTGGGCAGGTCTCCTCGCCGTAGCGGATGGTGGGACGGCGAGATTCATGGCAGCCATGTTGTAAAGATGTTGCTGATGGTCACATTCTGATCTTGAGTGCGCTGGGAGCCGGTAAAGCCAAGGCGCGTGGTTTTCATGCCTTGACGATAGCAGATATTGTCCGATCCACAGGTCTGGCTTGTCGGACATGACACTACCGGGGCTGTCGTGCTGCACGCTGCCCCGGCGACATCAAAAACTGCTGCGGTGTCGCTGAGGGTTTCTGTGAATCCGGGGTAGAGCTGGCTCATGGGACGGGTGGTATTCTTCATCGCGGCGATCTGGTTGGCGACCGTCACGCTATCGGCGAGAATCCAGACTTTCGTCTGTATGCTGGTTTTGCTGTTTTCTGCGGCAGCGATATCGATGTTACGCGTCGGTGTGATTTCAATACGGACATGAAAAATTTTGCCGCCGGTACGAAGGTTAACGA
>DMQT01000157.1:0-2101 GCA_003455595.1 Betaproteobacteria bacterium | reverse complement strand
CCGGTACGAAGGTTAACGAAGTTGATGCCTGGCGCAGTGTCCGGATTTTTCGGCGGCCTTCGGACTGAAACTAAGCTTGCTGCTGTCGGGAAGCCATGCACATTATCGTCATTGTCGGGACGTGTAACACCATCAGTGATATTGGCTGTTTCATGACCCCAGTAGACGATGGCTGCATGGCTATCGGCAGTACCCACTCCGCAGGTGTAACAGGGATCGTTGCGGCCTTCGTTGGTGGAGAGTTCCATTGCCCCACTGGAAAATCCACTATTGCGGGATTGATCAAATTCGATGCCTAGTTTGGGAAACTTTATTTTTGGCGTGAATCCGTTATCACCTGAATAGCCCAGATGGCTACCCGCCATGCCACAGGGCAGGGTCGGATTGCTTTCGGTATCAATCGCAGAAAAGACGAAACCGGTATTGCCGACACTGGTGCCAACCGTGGCAAATGAAAACTGGAAGTAAGTGCGCAAACCGCTACCGAGTGCCTTGTTATCTGTCAGCCAAGCACAGCCAAACAGATTCGCTGCACCTGCTGTACCGTCAACTACATTTGCTTTTCCCAGCGCTAGCGTACCAGTGGCTGGATCGTAAGCGACAAGTTGCTGGGCCAGAGTTAGATTGGGCGATTCAACCGTTGTCAGGTTGGCCCCAGCCGGTATACAGCGCACTATATCTTTGTCAGAAGTTTGTGGTGGAGATCGGTCGAAAAGACTATCGCCGGTGAATGATGTGCCAGTTCCTGTGAAGCTGGCAAGGTTGATGCCTTCCAGATAGTTAGACAGAGTGGTTTTATCGGTTGAGGTGATGCGCTGTTGCGTTGCGTTGCGTTGATCCGCGAATATCAGCACGCCACCACAGGTAGAATCGCCATTGACTGTGAGAGTGCCAGAATTTGGTTTGGCGGCAAAAACCATCTCTTGGTAATGACCGTAGTAACCCAAGGGATTCTGGTTGTTGTCGTAGCATGAGCTACTTGGAATGTGGCCGGCGAGTTTGTCGCTGGGCGCATTGCCGGTAATCGCCACGGGGGTGAAGCTATTCCCTGCTGCAACCTGGTCCCTCAAACAACCAACCATGCGATCAAGCATGGAATTGATATCGGTGCGGAAATTGGCGTTTTTTCTTATTGCACCAAACAAGGCGTCGGCGGTTAGCGCCAGCCCTTTGTCGTTGGCAGCAATGCCGCAACTTGCGCCGCTTGGGCAACTGCCCGACCAAAGTTTGCCGTCGCTTTGACGTTGCACTACACCTTGGATGGAAAGCGCCTTAGGCGTAGCCGAAGTATCGCCATTAGCGGCATTCGTTGCGGCAGGAAAATAATTGGTGATGCCGCCCAAGGTGGCGGCAGTGCCAGGGTCGAGATAATTCCGTGCATCGTAATTGCCGCCGCACTCGCTGACGGTATCGGTAGTGGAATTGCTACGGTCTTGTCCATCTAGCAGCGGGCCGGGCGAAAAGATGATGGCGATGGGACGGTCATGCGCCGAGGCAAGGGTACTTTGCATGGAGGCTGTGCCGTTGGCGACGACGATGTCGAGTTGGCCGAGCGTGTCCCAGTTCATGGGCAAAGCGGGGTTGATGCCGAGACTTTTATGGACAGCTGAAACGATATACCAGAGGCATTCACCGTTGCCATCCCGCAAGGAGCCAGTGCCCAGAGTGCGCCATGGAAAGCGGCCGATGATAGTGTCTGCTTGCGCTGGAAATGCGCCATTGTTGAAGGTCATTGCGCAACCCTCTGTTTTGCACGAGGAAACCTGCCCTCCAAGGTTAAACCTGCTCGTACCTACGTCAGGCATCGGCAGAAATCCATACATGGCGTCGTTGGTGCCGCCGGTTGCGGCTTGATCATCACGGTATCTCAACGCATACCCGATCAGTGCCTCCCGCGCCTGCATCAACGCCGCATCCGTCTGCCGCTGGCGATAAGCCTGCATGAATTCGGGCGACAAATTGGATATCAGAAACGCCAGCGCACCCATGACCAACAAGGCGACCAGGGCGATTAACACAAAGCCGTGCTGAGTGCGCCGTTGCATTGCGCCGCTCCGTTAGCGCCGGCTGGCAGGCGTCTTGACGATGCCACCACCAAGGT
>DMQT01000082.1:3856-4822 GCA_003455595.1 Betaproteobacteria bacterium | reverse complement strand
CATCCTGCCAACCAAAGCCAGGGCCATTGGAGGCGCCCAGAGGGGCACTCAAAATATTCGTGCTGGGATTGGCGATGGATTTCACGCCGCTGTAATTGATACGCTGATAGTCCAGCGCCAGGGTCAAATCTGGCGTGGCCTTGAAGGCGATACCCAGATTGTAGTTCTCCGGCATGTCAAATCCACCCTGTTCGGCAAACAGACCCTTATATTTGTCGAATTTCTGCATGTTCATTTTGGTAGCGTATGCAGCACCAATGGTGATGGTTGGCGTGATTTTTCCCATATAGCCCACGCGCAGACCATAGCCGTAGGAATGGTCATAACCAAGATTATCACCACCGGCAGCAGCCCCGTTTGAGTCGACACCAAATCCTTGCAGACCTTCGGCCTTGAAACGCTGATAGCCAATCAAGGGTGAAATACCGATGGAATGATTCGGCGCAATCTTGAACGCTACGGTAGGGGCAACGATCAACTGCATCAGATCCACCCCAAGACGACCTGCTCCGCCCAGAAAGTTTGATCCATTGGCAAGCGGTGCATAGTCCGAGTTCATGCCACCGTTACCGTACACGGTCACGCCCAGCGACAAATTAGTATTCAGCATTTTGTTGTAGCCGAACTCAGGCACAGGAAAGTAATTGCTGTCGCTGCTCACATCGCCATTCAATACTCCGCCCGCAGCTGTGCCAGTCCGGCTCGCCGAACGCATAGGTGAAAACAGGGTCACGCCAAGATCAAGCCGATCACCTGCGAACACCATGCTGGCTGGATTGTTGGCGCCACCGAATGCGTCATCAGACATGGCCGTCGCTGCACCGCCCATGCCGTTGGCTTTCATGCCGTAACCGCTCGAAAAATAGCCATTGGTTGCCATGGCTGCGCCAGGCAGGGCAAAACCCGCAACGGCCATCAGGCCAATCAGTTTTTTCAGTTTCATAGTGTGTGTCTCCAAGGAATTGT
>DMQT01000082.1:3170-3720 GCA_003455595.1 Betaproteobacteria bacterium | reverse complement strand
GATGATTGTTACATTTTTGCAACAAAATAAAAAAGGAGGCCGAAGCCTCCTTTTTTTGCTGGGTCCGCAAGCCTTAAATCAGACCCGCACCGATGTTCTCACCGGCCATCTGGCGCTTGACGTTTTCCACGTCTTTGCGCGCCAGCGCGAATGGGAAGGACAGGATATCGGATGGACTGGAATCGCCGTACGGGCGGTTACACGCCGACACTTCTTCGTCGTCCTTGCCGGGGCAGCCGGAGGTCTGGAACGGCTTGCCGGAATTCACCAGGTCGGCCAGTTCGTCTTCCGGCACGCCAAAGTCGATCACTTTGCCGTCGGCATCGAATAGCATGTTACTGACGAGTCCGCCAGCGTAGTCGATAATGAAGCGCGCCAGTTGCACACGACGCCATTGGCCTTTGTCGCAGGCAGGCCAGTCTTCCATCATCGAGCCTTGCTCTGGGTAGAAAGCGAACATGTGGTTGTGGCCGCCCATGTTCTTGATCTTCTGGCAGACTTCGAGAATCTCCTGCTCGGTCTCGCCCATGCCGCAGATCAGGTGCGCGCC
>DMQT01000082.1:0-2841 GCA_003455595.1 Betaproteobacteria bacterium | reverse complement strand
GCCAGTTCCTTCATCCATTTTTCCAGCAACACAAACGTGTCAGCGTCGGAATTGGGATGCGTAATCATGGAGATGCACATGCGCTGGAACTGGCCTTTGTCGTTGCCCAGTTTGACGCGCTCGATCACCTCGTCATAGCGCGCTGTTGGCCACTCCACCCGAATGAAGTTACGGTCGGCGTAGTCGCGCGACTCTTCGCGGTGACGCGCCAGGCCGCAGTAGGTGCAGTTGGCGCGGCAACCTTCGGGGTAGGTCACCAGCAGATTCAGGCAGTTGGTACACGCGGTACGGTGCATGTTGCCTGGCACCAGACCCAATGTAATCGCCGCCGCAGTGCTCATCTGCACGTATTCGGGCGAACGCATTTCGGGCGTCTTGATGTGGTAGTTGGGACGGTAAAACTGTACGACTTGGGGTTGATCCAGCACGGCGCTCATGGGTTTCTCCTAAAAAGCTCGACGACTAAGCAGCGAAATAATCCGGGAAGGCGATCCAGCTCTTGCGGTGCAAGGGGTCGGTTTGCGCTTCATCGGTGTTCCAGAAATTGTCCAGCCAGAGCCTGCGCTCAACGGCACGTGTCACTGCGACTTCAAATTGGTCGCGTATATCTTCTTCAAAATCTTCCAGCGCAGCCGGGTCGCGTTGCAGCAACGCAGCGACGGCTGCCTGCCCGGCACGTTCACCCGATATCACGGCAGCAGCAATGCCGGCACCTGTGATGGGGTGGGTTAGCCCGGCGGCGTCGCCGGTAAACAATACCTTGCCTACCACCAGATTGGTTCGCAAGCCACCCACCGGAATGGCGCCGCCAGTACGGTAGCTGATTTCGCTACCGACCAGATTTTGCGCCATCAGTTGACGGTGCAACTCATCCAGCGGGGCTTTCATGTCACCGCTAAAGCGTTTATCCAGACCCAATCCGAGATTGGCCTGGTCGCCTTTGGGAAACAGCCAGGCGTAGCCGCCGGGGTAATCGGGGGAGAGCCAGATGTCAGTATCAGCGTATTCGCGTTTGAGCGGCACGGTATATTGGCGCGTGCTGACCACGGCCATATCCGGCAAACCCATGGCCTTGGCAACGGGCGACTCAGGGCCATCAGCAGCCACCAGGAGCTGATAATGCACGCTGATTTCGCCGTCCGGCGTCCGGATCGTCGCGATTGACTGTGCCGTGTCCAGCGCTGTGAGGCGGCTGTCCAGCAACAGGCTCGCACCGTGCTGCTGCGCCTCGGCGGCCAGCGCCTGATCGAACGCGGCACGGTCTATCATCAGGCCGGGGAAATGGGTGTCCACAACGGCTCCGGACGGCAGATAACTTTTCATGCCGGTAATTTTCTGGCGCAACACGCCTTCGGCCTGCGCGTATTTGCCCATCGGCAGCGGGATGAATTCTGCACATTGCACCGGCAAGCCGATGGCCTTGCGGCGCTCTACGGCCAGCACAGACAAACCGCCCTGCGCTGCGGCGGCGGCTGCTGCGCTGCCAGCAGGCCCGAGACCGATAACCAGCACATCTACTTGTTGCATCATGGCGCAGTCACCTGGGTGCCTGAGGACTGGTTCTGCCCAATAGCCAGCTGTAACACGGTGATAAAATCACTCGGACTGAGGGTCAGCATGTCCACCTCGCGCGCGGCAAAAAAATCGCTCACCGTCTCCGCCAGATTGACCGCAAGGGTATCGCGTAGCACTGCTTCCAGGTCTACCAGTGTGCGGCGCGGGCTGAGAAACAGATCGCCCGAGAACCACACCTGCTTGATGCGCGACTGGGCGCGGTCAAACGCGACGTTGACGCGCAACAAGCCGCCGGGAAATTTCTGCGCTGCCTCAAGCGTGGGGCGGTCAGCCTCAGGACGCACATGCAGGTTGACCCAGTCCGGATGGTCTATCTCGGCCAGCGCTTCGGCGTAGAGCGCCTGCTCCCGGTCGGTCAATTCGCCAGCTGCAAACGTGATGCCGAATTCCTCGGCAAAAGCCTCACTTAGCGCGGCCTTGACGCGCGCTGCAGAAGGCGCCTCGCCGAGCAAGTCCGCCAGATTGGCAACCCGTTCACGGGCTGATGCAATGGCTTTATCAGACAGCTTTTCTGCCGGAATACGCAACACCCGCAACATTTTTTCCACGTCAAACTGAATCAACAGCGTGCCCTGATACATCAGGGCATCGCCATCAAACGCGCCACCGGTGCCGGAAATCTTGCGCCCGGTCACTTCGATGTCATTGCGTGGCCGATATTGCGCATCCACGCCCAGACTGGATATACCCCGCGCAGCCGCCTCACAGATGCGGCGCGAAATGGCCGTCATGTCAGCGCTGCCGAGATCGCGTTTATGCAAATACAATTCCCAGCCGAGCTGGGTTTCATCAAAATAGATTGCCCCGCCGCCGGTAATGCGGCGTTGCACGGCGATGCCATGCGCCTGACAGTAGGCAAGATCCAGCTCCTGTACAGCGCTCTGGTGATAGCCCAGCAGCGCACACGGTTCGAATGTCAGAAAGCGCAGACTGCTCGGGCTGGCGTTTTGCTGACGCGCTTCGAGCAGGGCACGGTTGAGCGCAATATTTTGCGCCGCAGGTCGCAGGCCGGTGTCGATTACGCGCCAGGTCGTCATGCCGCGCCCAGCTTATCCGCAGCAGCTGCCAGCGGTTTCTGGCTGGCCTGCGGTGACAATTTTAATGCCCGACAACGCACTGCCAGCAAAGGCGGGGCGCTTGGTGCGCTCGTGTTCGATGACGCGCTGGATGTCCACTTGCAGACCCGCGTCTTAGGTTTCAATCGCCATCACTTCGTCACCAATCGCAATCGAACAGCACGCAGGCGTCACACGCACATCGCGCTCC
>DMQT01000007.1:422-3945 GCA_003455595.1 Betaproteobacteria bacterium | reverse complement strand
CGCTACTGGACACCGGCCGTCAAGGTCGTGCTGCTTGCGTCACCTTCCAACCCCACCGGCACGGTCATTCCTGATGACGACATGCGCGCCATTGCTGCCCTGTGTGCGGCACGTGGCACCCAACTGATTGTGGATGAGATTTATCACGGCCTGATTTATGAAGGCAACTACCAGACGGCGCTGGCGCATTCGGATCAAGTGTTTGTGGTGAACAGCTTTTCCAAGTATTTCCAGATGACCGGTTGGCGGCTGGGTTGGCTGGTGGCACCGGACTGGGCCATACCAGCACTCGACAAGCTGGCGCAGAACCTGTTTCTAGCCGCCTCAACACCCGCACAATACGCTGCGCTGGCGGCGTTTGAGCCTGACTGCATGGCCATTCTGGAAGCACGCAAAGTGGAACTAAAAGCTCGCCGGGATTACCTCGCCGATGCGTTAATCAAACTGGGGTTTGGTTTGCCCGTGATGCCGCAAGGCGCGTTTTATCTCTATGCAGACTGTTCGCGTTTCAGTAACGATAGCTTCGAATTTGCGCGAACATTATTGGAAGAAGCAGGTGTGGCGATCACACCTGGACTGGATTTTGGATCACATCAGCCTGAACGCTTCCTGCGCTTTGCATACACGACAACACTGTCGAATCTGGAACTGGCCGTCGCCAGACTGCAACAACAGCTAAACTTCACGTTGTAACACTGAAATAAAAAAAGCCGACATAAAGTCGGCTTTTTCAACAGCAGATGAACTTGCTGAATTACTTGGCAGCAGGTGCGGCAGCGTCAGCAGGTGCAGGTGCGGCAGCGTCAGCAGGTGCAGGTGCAGCGGCGGCAGCAGCAGCAGGTGCAGCGGCTTCAGCAGCAGCAGGTGCAGCGGCTTCAGCAGCAGCAGGCGCAGCGGCCGTAGCAGCAGCGTCAGCAGCAGGTGCAGCGGCTTCTTCTTTTTTACCGCAAGCGGACAAAGAAAGAGCGAGGAGGGCGGCAAGCAGGACGGAGTGTTTCATTTATGTTCCCTTAAAAAAATAACGACAAGTAACCACAGCGAATCGGCCCAAAGTCATTTAAAAAAACGACCGACGGGTAAAATTTTAGCAAAATTCAAGAAATTTGCTAGTGGTTAATAGATTCTAGCTGCTTATTTCACAATTTGCACGCAGCAAACCTATAAACCAAGCGCCGTAGGAGATGCGCAAACCGCCGAAACCGCCACCAACTCGCTGAATCGCCCGCGCAAATCCTGCATACGGCTACGCTCATCCAGCGTCAAGAAAGCACGCGCATGCGCCGAATGCGGCCGATACAGGCATATTCCGCTGTCGTTATAGACATACGCTTCGGCACAGCCTGGGGTTTCACTGGGCAGTTGGCGTATTTCAATCGCATGTGAAAATTCACGCAATAAATTTTGCAGGCGCACGGCGCGCTGATTGAAATAGCTTGCTTCGCGTAGCACAACGCGCCAGCGCGCAGCACGGCTACCCAACAGAAATCCACGCAGCGCCGTAACCCCTTGCACACTTTCCAGGCCGGTTTCGGTCAAGTCAGGATCGAACAAATCCAGTGTCAGTCGTGCCGAAGCCACCACTTGAATAACCGCATGCTGAAATTGCGCCAGCGTTTCCAGGCGTTGATAGCGCAGGTCAAACTCAGGCATCAGCCAGGTCCAGCACGATATAGCCATCCAGATACAACGGGTACAGCGTGGCTATCAGCGCTGCCGTGATCGGTGCGCCTGCCAACCGACGCTTATCGGCCAGCTGTTGCATTATGGTCGTGTCAGGCATTGCTGCCAGCGCCTCACCATTCAAATAAAATGTAGCGCCTTGCCACAGTAAAAGCGATTGCGGTGCCAACGCCACGCCCTGCTTCTGCGCGCGTCGCGTAAACACCGACTGAGTTAACGGCGGCTCCGGCGGATCAAAAAACAGATGGGGTTTGGGCTCTGTGAGGTAACGCCCGAGGAAATCAGCAATATCCGCGCGTTGCCAAGTGACGCGCGCAATCATGCCGGCAATCTGATCAAGCATGGCGTCGCTGATTTCTGCTGGATGTGCTTGCCAATTCAAGTCTGCGTCCTGATACATGCCAGGTAAATCCAGCTTGTCTTGCATGTAGACCAGAAACTGAGTGGCGATTTCCTGCACACTGGGTGCGCGAAACCCGATCGAATAAGTGGTGCATGCGTCAACCGCCACGCCATTGTGGGCATAACACGGTGGCAAATACAGCAGGTCACCGGGGTTGAGCACCCACTCCTGCTCGGGGACGAAGTTTTGCAGGATTTTAAGCGGCGCACCGTCCACCAGTGTCAAATCAGTTTGCGCGCTGATTTGCCAACGACGTTGGCCGCTGCCCTGTAGCAAGAACACGTCGTATGAATCGAAGTGCGCGCCAACGCCGCCACCTGGGACCGCATAACTCACCATTAAATCGTCGAGCCGCGCATACGGAATGAAATCAAATTGCTGCAGCAAGTCACGTGCCGATGGGAGGTGATGATTCAACTCCTGCACCAGCAAGGTCCATGGCAGTTTGGCTTTGGGCTTGAAGCTGGACTGTTTGAATGGGCCGTGCTCCAGCACCCAGCCGCTTTGGGTTTGACGAATCAGCCGTGCCTGCACCTCATCCTCGCACGCCAACGCTTGCAATGCGGCCGGTTCGAGCAATCCACTGAACCCTGGAACTGCGTTACGCACCAGCAACGGCTGCTTTTGCCAGTAGTCGCGTAAAAATTCTGCGGCACTCAGGCCGCCCAATAACTGTTTATCCATCGTCTGATTATAATCCAGCGCTTGGCAACATTGCCCACAGCCGGTTTTTGAAATGGGTTAGAATCCCGCCTTTGACGCGCTTGCGACCACCCACCCCAACTGGCCACCCGAGGACATCATGCAAATTGCCAAAGATACGATCGTTACCATCAGCTACCAGCTCAGCAACCTGCAAGGCGAAGTGCTGGAAAAAAGCAGCGAGCCTGTAAGCTACCTGCATGGCGGCTATGACGGCATTTTTCCGACTGTGGAAGAAGCCCTGCAAGGCAAAAACGAAGGCGACGACATCGCCGTTACGCTGGAACCGGAATATGCCTTTGGCGAATACGAAGCCGACCTGCTGCGCGCTGAACCACGCCACCTGTTCCCGGCAGATGCGAACGTTGGCATGCAGTTTGAAGGCGCAGCCGAAGGCACCGAAGAGTTCATGCTCTACACCGTGACCGAAATTACCAACGACACCGTGATGGTGGACGGCAATCACCCACTGGCCGGCCAGACCTTGCAATTTACTTGCCACGTTGACAGTGTGCGTGCTGCCAGCGCGGATGAAATCACCCACGGCCACGCCCACGGCGAACACGGCCACCATCATTGATAATGCAACCCGGGCTGGATGATATACGCTTGACCCAGCCCGATTTCCGTTACAATGCCGCCTTTTTACCGCCTCACTGCCCATGAAAATCACCTTTCTGGACTTCGAGCAGCCGATAGCCGAGCTGGAAGCGAAAATCGAAGAACTGCGTTATGTGC
>DMQT01000007.1:0-205 GCA_003455595.1 Betaproteobacteria bacterium | reverse complement strand
CTCACCAAAGACATCTACGCCAAGCTCACGCCCTGGCAAATTTCACAAGTGGCACGTCATCCGCAACGGCCCTATTCGCTTGATTATCTAGGTGCGCTGTTCACCGATTTTGAAGAACTGCACGGTGACCGCGCTTATGGCGATGACCCGGCGATTGTCGGCGGGCTGGCGCGTTTCAACGGCCAGAGCGTGATGATTATCGGCC
>DMQT01000285.1:14507-18282 GCA_003455595.1 Betaproteobacteria bacterium | reverse complement strand
GCTTCAGGTGTAGCTTCAGGTGACGCGGCGACTTCGTCTACGCTGGTTGGGTGTTCCGGTGTGAGGTAATCATAGGCGTTGAAGACCTGGCTACAGACGCCGCAGCGGACTTGTCCCTCGCGTGCCGCAAGGTGCTCGCTGGTGACACGAAATACCGTGTGGCAACTCGGACAGCAGGTGAGGATGCTCACGCGCGTTTGACCCCTGTGAGGCAGGCCCAGCCTTCCTCATCACGCCACAGGGCGATGTCGAACCAGGCGCTGTACACATCCACCACTTTAGCGACCTGTTCAACCAGGATGCCGGACAGCACGATGCGTCCACCCACGCGGCACGCCTGTGCCAGCAACGGCGCCATGGCGATAAGCGGGTTGGTAAGGATATTGGCGACCACAATATCGGCGGCGGGCTGCGCCGGGGCATCGGGCAGGTAAAAGTCAGCCTGTACGGCGTTGTCGCGCGCATTGTCGCGGGCGGTGCTGACGGCTTGCGGGTCGATATCAACGCCCCACGCCTGCGCAGCGCCGAATTTGAGCGCGGCAATCGCCAGGATGCCCGAGCCGCAGCCGTAATCGAGCACGCGCTCGTTACCCTGGATGTGCTGATCCAGCCATTGCAGGCATAGCCGCGTGGTGGGGTGGCTGCCAGTGCCGAACGCCAGGCCGGGGTCGAGCCTGAGGTTGATCGCCTGGTCGTCGTGTGGCTGATGCCAGCTGGGGATGATCCACAGCCGCTCGGAGATGCGAATCGGGTCGAATTCGGCCTGCGTCAGGCGCACCCAGTCCTGTTCCGGCACCGGTTCGATCTGGTAGGGCGGTAGTTCAAACAGGCTGGCGCGTGCTGCCTCGGTCAGAATGGCCTGAACGTCGGCATCGTGGGCGAACAGCGCCAGCACCTTGTTGTCGCGCCATAGCGCATCGGTGGGCATGCCCGGCTCACCGAAAATCGGCGCTTCCGCAACGGTACCGGCGGCGGCGTCCTCGATGCTGACCGACAACGCCCCCGCCTCCATCAGCGCGTCGGATAAGCGCTCGGCCTCGTCGGCGGTGGCGGGCAGGGTGACGGATTGCCAGGCCATGATGGGTTCCTAGCTGTGCGACGGTTTGGCGAGTTTTTGTTCCAGGTAGTGGATGCTGGTACCGCCCTGGATAAAATTCGCGTCCTGCAGCAGGTCCTGGTGCAGGGGGATGTTGGTGTGGATGCCTTCGACGATCATCTCGGCCAGCGCAGTGCGCATGCGCGCCAGCGCCTGTTCGCGCGTGGCGCCGTGCGCCAGCAGCTTGCCGATCATGGAATCGTAATGCGGCGGCACGAAATAGTTCTGGTAGACGTGCGAATCGACGCGGATGCCGGGGCCGCCGGGCACGTGATACGCGGTCAAACGGCCCGGCGAGGGCACGAAGGTATACGGATGTTCGGCATTGATGCGGCACTCGATGGCGTGGCCACGGAATTCGATGTCCTTCTGCTTGTAGCGCAGCTCTTCACCCGCCGCGATGCGGATTTGCTCCTGCACGATATCGACGCCGGTGATGAGTTCGGTGACCGGGTGCTCGACCTGCACGCGAGTATTCATCTCAATGAAGAAAAATTCGCCGTCCTCGTACAGGAACTCGAACGTACCTGCGCCGCGGTAGCCGATTTTGCGACAGGCGGCGGCGCAACGTTCGCCGATTTTGTCGCGCAATTTGCGGTCCAGCCCAGGTGCGGGCGCTTCTTCGAGGATTTTCTGGTGGCGGCGCTGCATCGAGCAGTCGCGTTCGCCGAGGTGGATGGCGTGACCATGCTCATCGGCCAGTATCTGGATTTCAATGTGGCGGGGTCGTTGCAGGTAACGCTCCATGTACACCACCGGATTGCCGAACGCCGATTGCGCTTCGGCCTGGGTCATCGCCACCGCGTTGAGCAGCGCGCCGTCGCTGTGCACCACGCGCATGCCGCGTCCGCCGCCACCACCCGCCGCCTTGATGATGATCGGGTAGCCGACCTTGTTGGCGATGCGCATGATTTCTTCGCCGTCGTCCGGCAGCGCGCCGTCGGAGCCGGGCACGCACGGCACGCCAGAGGCTTTCATGGCGTCCTTGGCCGACACCTTGTCGCCCATCAGGCGGATAGTTTCCGGGCGCGGGCCGATAAACACGAAGCCGGACGATTCGACGCGCTCGGCAAAATCGGCATTTTCCGATAAAAAGCCGTAGCCGGGGTGAATCGCTTCGGCATCGGTCAGTTCGGCGGCGCTGATGATGGCGGGCACGTTCAGATAGCTGAGTGCAGACGCCGCCGGGCCGATACACACCGATTCGTCGGCGAGCTTGACGTATTTGGCGTCGGCGTCGGCTTCGGAGTGCACTGCGACGGTCTTGATGCCCATTTCGCGGCAGGCACGCTGGATGCGCAATGCGATTTCGCCACGGTTGGCGATGAGGATTTTTTCGAACATTGAGTGGCCTGTGAAAAGTGATTGGACAGAATTTCGCAGGGTGGACGGGTCAGGTCCGGTGGATTCAGGTCAGCTTATGGCTGCGTTTTGTACGCTGTAATGTCTGAACGCCCGTGCGGAATGCTGTCGAATTGAGGCTTTAACCAATAATAAACAGCGGCTCGCCGTATTCCACCGGCTGACCGTTTTCGATCAGGATGGCTTTGATGATGCCGCTGTGGTCGGATTCGATTTCGTTGAGCAGTTTCATCGCTTCGATGATGCACAGCGTATCGCCTGCACTGACGCTTTGGCCGACTTCGGCGAAGGCTTTGGCACCCGGGTTGGACGAGCGGTAGAAGGTGCCGACCATCGGCGATTTGACGATGTGGCCTTCGGGCGCTGCCGGTGCAACGGGCTCGGCGGCAACCACCGCTGCGACCGGCGCAGGGGCGGCGTGCTGCGGCGCGTAATTAGGCATGCCGCCCATGTACACCGGCTGGCTGTTTTGCTGGGTCCGGGTAATGCGGACTTTTTCTTCGCCCTCGGTGATTTCAAGCTCGGCGATGCCGGATTCTTCCACCAGGTCGATCAGTTTTTTCAGTTTTCTCAGATCCATAATTCAGGCCTTGACGGTAAGTTGTGACAGCGCGTATTCCAGCGCCAATTGGTAACCCTGCGCGCCCAGCCCGCTGATGACGCCTACCGCCACATCGCTGAAATACGAATGCTGGCGGAACGCTTCGCGGGCATGCACGTTGGACAGGTGAACCTCGATAAACGGGATGGCTACCGCACTTAACGCATCGCGCAGGGCGACGCTGGTGTGGGTGAACGCAGCCGGGTTGATGATAATGAAAGCCGATTGCTGCCAGGCGGCGTGGATGCGCTCGATCAGCACGGCTTCGCTGTTGCTTTGCAGGCATTCGAGCGTGACCTTGGCCTGTCGCGCGCGCACTTGCAGGCGCGCGTCGATGTCGGCCAGCGTGTCGCTGCCGTAATGGGCGGGTTCGCGCATGCCGAGCAGGTTCAGATTCGGCCCGTGCAGCACCAGAATATGCGGGGTTTTGGCCATGCCAGCAGGCGGTTCAGAGCGTGTACGCTGGGGTTTCATGGGCGCAAGTTTGCCGCAAGTTGGGTGAAGTTGTCCAGACGTTTAACGAATATACCGCCAAATGACTATTTGGACGGGGCGGCGCTCAACAGCGGTTTGATGAGGGCTTCGAGCTTGGCGCCGGTCAGGCCACCCAGCTCGGTGGCGACGATTTTACCCGAGCGATCCACCACCACGGTATAAGGCAGGCCGCCGAGGCGGTTGCCAGTAGCCTGCGATAGCGCAACGGCTTCGAGATCGCC
>DMQT01000285.1:8149-14272 GCA_003455595.1 Betaproteobacteria bacterium | reverse complement strand
CGCCATTGCGCCAGCGGCTGACGAATCGCCGCGAGGTCGTTGAACCCGGCCTTGAACAGCGCCGCCGATGACGCTGCATCGGGCGATCCGCTGGCCGGTTGCATCGGTGCGGATGGCGCGTTACGGTAATTGTGCTGATACACATAGTAGCCACCGGCCAATGCAGCGATGGCGATGAGGAGGAACAGGATGAGGCTGAGATTTTTTTTCATGGCGTCGAATCAGTGTGTTAAGGCCGCATCCAGGCTTTGCTGGAACTGCGCAGGGGGCTGATAGCCTATTACGCGGTAGGCGATTTCCTTGCCGCTGGCGTCGAAGAAGATGATGCCGGGTGGACCGAACAGACCGAAGCGTTTGAGCAGCGCCTTGTCATCCGCGCTGTTGAGCGTGACGTCAGCTTGCAGCAAGATCGCGTCTTTCAGGCGCGCCTGCACGGCAGGGTCGGTGAAGGTATTGTGCTCCATCTCCTTGCACGACACGCACCAGTCAGCGTAAAAATCCAGCATCACCGGTTTGCCGCCAGCCTGCGCGACGCGCGATTCCAGTTCTGCCAGATTTTTCACCCGATCAAACTTTAGTCCGCTGGCTTGCGCTGCGCTGGCTACGCCACCCTTGAATACGTTGAGCGGCTGCAATACTTCGCGGCCCCCGGCCAGCATACCCAGCAGCAGCGCGGCGCCAGCCAGCAGCAGGATCACGCCGATGCCTTTCCATAGGTGTCGCCAGCCCGAAGCATGGTTAGGCAACGTATCCGCTGCTTTCAGGTACACCGCCGACACGATCAGCAAGCTCGCCCACAGCAGCATCTGTACCCATACCGCAATCACCGGCGTAATAAGCCAGATGGCGATGCCCAGCATCATCACGCCGAAGAAGTTCTTCACCGCATCCATCCAGCCCCCTGCGCGTGGCAACAGCGTGCCCGCCGAAATCCCCACCAGCAGCAGCGGCACGCCCATGCCGATGGCCAGCGCGAACAGCGCCCAACCGCCCAGCGCCACACTGCCGGTCTGCGAGATGAACGCCAGCGCAGCGGCCAGCGGCGGTGCCACGCACGGGCCGACGATCAGTGCTGACAACGCGCCCATGACGAACACGCCAACGAAATTGCCGCCCTTGACCTTGTTGCTGGCGTTGGCAAATTTACTCTGGATGAAACTCGGCAATTGCAGTTCGAAAAAGCCGAACATCGACAGCGCCAGCGCCACAAACACAGCGGCGCCAATACCCAGCGCAATCGGATTTTGCAGGGCATTGGAAATCAGCGTGCCGGACAGCGCCGCCGCCACGCCAGCCAGCGCATAGGTGATCGCCATGCCCAGTACGTAGGCCAGCGAGAGTAGAAAACCGGACAGGCGCGTGACTTTTTTCTGCCCGGCGATGATGCCGGACAGGATGGGGATCATCGGGAATACGCACGGCGTCAACGCCAGCAGCAGGCCGGCGCCGAAAAAGGTGGCGATGATGGTCCAGAAACGCCCGGCTTTGAGCACGCGTTCGATGTTGGACATATCGGAAGCAGGCGGGGCAACGCTGGACCTTGACGCAGCGGGCAATGCCTGCTGCGGTGCCACGGCAGGCGCAGGCATTAGGCTATCCAGCGCAGGCGCGGCGGTTGCCGTTGCGGTGACGGCAGGCAGGCTCAGTTTGAAGCTTTTGACGATAGGCGGGTAGCACACACCTTTTTCGCTACAACCCTGATAGGTGGCCTCGACCACGATATCGCTGCGACTGCCGGGCGCGCGTTGCAACTGAATCTGCGCGTCAAAATCATGGTGATAGACTTCAAGCCGGCCAAAATTGGGATCCTGTTTGATGTCGCCTGCGGGCAGCGCCACGCCCAGCAGTTTCACGTCGGCGGGTGACTTCACGCTGAACTGAATCTTGTTTTTGTATAGATAATAATCCGGCGCGAGCTTGAAATGGGCGCGCAGAGTTTGTCCGTCCAGTGCGATCAGGCTGGTTTGAAAAGCCTGATCCGGCGGTAAAAATTGCGGTTGCGCGGCGCCGCTGATCTGCTCGCCCAAGGCACGCAGCCCGGAAAGCGCGCTACTAACGGGTGACGCGCTGGCCGCAGCTGCCAGCGGGAAGCTGGCGCTGCTGTCCATCGGCGTATAGCACACCCCGGCGTCGGCACAACCTTGCGAGGTGACTTTCAGCTTCAGGCTGCGGGCATTGGCAGCGGCTGTGAACGGCAATGTGACGCGTACTTCCTTGCGGTAGGTTTCGACCTTGCCGAAATTCGGGTCGTCATGCACCGTGCCGGGCGGGAAAACCGGCGTGCCGAGCGTGCCGCCGTCGAGGCTGAATTTCATTTTGTTGCGGTACATGTAATAGCCGTTGGCGATCTGAAAGCGCACTTCCAGACGGCCGGCGTCGAGTTGTTGCGCCGAGAACTTGAACGCAGCTTCGGGTTCCAATAGATCGTCGGCTTGCGCCGGATACACATAAATAAACAGCAGCAGTAGAACGGCAAACATTCGCATCAACATGTAAAACTCTCCAGGCGGCTTGTATTTATGCATTACGCACCCATCTGATCATCGCCTGTTTCGGTGGCGATCCAGGCCAGATAATCTGGCAGACCGGCCACGATCGGCAAGGCAATGATCTCAGGTAGCGCGTAAGGATGGCACTCGCGTACGCATTGTTCAACCTTGTGATAGTGCGTGCGCAGTGTTTTAATCAGGACGGGTACTTCGTGTGCGGTCTCAATAGCACCCTGCCAGCGATAAATGGACACGCAGGGTGCCAGAATGTTCACGCATGCCGCGCTTTTTGTTTCCACCAGGCTGCGGGCGAGGTGCTCGGCACTGGCCTGGTCGGGCAGGTTGGTCAATATCACAATGGCTTCCATAGGTGTGTCCATGAGTCGCGCCGTAGTAGCAGAACTGACAGTTCTGACCATTCATTTATAAGGATTAAATATGCCGTTTTTTCTGGCATTGATTGCGCTACTGAGTTTACCGGCACTGGAGATTTACGTGCTGGTCCAGATTTACCACCTGATTGGCGGCTGGGTGTTCTTGCTGCTACTCAGTAGTGCGTTTGTCGGCTGGTCGATGATAGCCGCCGAGCGCGTGACGTTTTTGGCGCGCGTCAGCCTGGCGTTGCAGTCCGGGCGTTCCCCGTTCGGTGTGCTCATCAGCAGCGGTCGCGCCATGCTGGCCGGGGCGTTGATGATATTCCCCGGCGTCATCACCGATGTGATTGCGCTGCTGGTATTGCTGATTCCAGCACGGCTGTTTGTGCGTAAAGCACCGCCGGGCTCGCCGACCGAGCCGGGTGTGATTGAGGGTGAGTACCGCCGCGAACACGACGACCGCCTCGGGCGCTGATTTCCTGCGTCATCAAAGCGACACGGCAATTGGGTATACTCTCGCAAAACCAATAGTTTGTGAGATGACATGACTGCCCCTTTCAATATCGTCGTGCTGGCTGCCGGACGTGGCACGCGCATGGTGTCCAACCTGCCCAAAGTGCTACATTCGCTGGCCGGCAAGCCGCTGCTGGCGCACGTGCTCGACCGTGCGCGGCAGCTTGATCCGCTGCAAATCTGCGTGGTATACGGCTATGGCGGCGACGCGGTGCCGAACACCATCGCCGACACCCACATCGCCTGGGCGCTGCAGGCCGAGCAGCACGGCACCGGCCATGCGGTGATGCAGGCATTGCCGCATCTGGCGGGTTCTGGCGTGACGCTGATTCTGTACGGCGACGTGCCGCTGATCCAGCTGGATACCCTGCGCGAGCTGACTGCACTGGCAGCGCAAGACAGCCTGGCGCTGCTCACCATCGAGCTGGCTGACCCGACCGGCTATGGCCGTATCGTGCGTGATAGCGCGGGTGCCGTTAGCCGCATCGTGGAACATAAAGACGCGGACGCCGGTTTGCGTTCGATACGTGAAATCAACACCGGCCTGATGGCGCTGCCGACGCATTTACTGGCGGGCTGGCTGAATCGCCTGTCCAACGACAACGCCCAACGCGAATATTACCTCACCGACATCATCGGCATGGCGGTGGCCGACGGCGTGCCGGTGCGCACCTGTAGCCCGCGCCACGAGTGGGAGATACTGGGCGTCAACAGCAAGGTGCAACTGGCCGAGTTGGAGCGCCGTTATCAGGCTAATACCGCGCAGCAGTTGCTGGAACAGGGCGTGACGCTGTATGACCCGGCACGGATTGACGTGCGCGGCAGTCTCAGCTGTGGCCGCGATGTGGTCATCGACGTCAATTGCGTGTTCGAAGGCCAGGTTGAATTGGCCGATGGCGTGAGTGTGGGCGCAAATTGCGTATTGAAAGACGTGCGCGTCGGCGCAGGCACGCAGATTGCTGCGTTCTCGCACATTGTCGAGGCTGAGTTGGGTGCCGACAACCACATCGGCCCGTTTGCGCGCATCCGTCCCGGCAGCATCTTGGCGGCACAGGTGCACGTCGGCAATTTTGTTGAAATCAAGAACAGTCAGGTTGATGTCGGCAGCAAGATCAACCACTTGTCCTACGTCGGCGACAGTACCGTCGGCAAACGTGTCAATGTCGGCGCCGGTACCATTACCTGCAATTACGATGGTGCCAACAAGCACCGCACCGTGATCGAGGACGACGTTTTCATCGGTTCGGATACGCAACTGGTCGCGCCGGTCACGGTGGGCAAAGGTGCCACCATCGGCGCAGGTTCGACCATTACCAGGGACACGCCGGCAGGCGAACTGACGCTGTCGCGCAGCAAGCAACTGACAATCAACGGCTGGCAGCGCCCAGTCAAGAAACCCCGGATTTAAAAGGACAACATATGTGCGGCATAGTAGGCGCGGTAGCGCAACGCAACGTGGTTCCAATTCTGCTGGAGGGGCTGCGGCGGCTGGAATACCGCGGCTATGATTCAGCCGGGCTGGTGGTGGTGAACAATGGCCTGCAACGCGTGCGCAGCATCGGGCGCGTGGCGTCGCTGACCAGCGCCACCACGGCGCAAAAAACCCACGGACACCTCGGCATCGCCCACACGCGTTGGGCCACCCATGGCGCGCCGACCGAACACAATGCGCATCCGCACGTGAGTCACGACGACATTGCTGTGGTGCACAACGGCATCATCGAAAATCACGAAGCGCTGCGCGCCCAGTTGCGCGAACTGGGCTATGTGTTCACCTCCGAGACCGATACCGAAGTCATCGTGCATCTGATTCACTACCACTTTCATCACGCCGAGCACGACTTGCTGGCAGCGGTGCAGCTTGCGGTGGCGGAACTGCACGGCGCGTATGCAATTGGCGTAGTGGCGCAGGACGCACCGCACCGGCTGGTGTGCGCGCGACGCGGCAGCCCGCTGCTGATCGGCCTGGGCATCGAGGAAAACTTCATCGCCTCGGACGTGTCGGCCTTGCTGCCGGTGACGCAAAAAATCATCTATCTGGAAGAAGGTGACGTCGCCGACATCGGCCTGCTTACGGTGGCGATTTACGACGCCAGCGGCGTGCGCGTGGAGCGTGCCTCGCATATTTCCGAGCAGTCGTCGGAGATGGCCGAGCTCGGCAATTACCGCCATTTCATGCAGAAAGAAATTCACGAACAGCCGCGCGCGCTGGCCGATACGCTGCACGACGCGGTGATTGGCGACAGCTTGCTGCCCGAGCTGTTCGGCTTTGACGCCGCCGAAGTTTTCGCCCATATCAACGCCGTCACCATCCTTGCCTGCGGCACCAGCTATCACGCCGCCAGTGTTGCCAGCTACTGGCTGGAATCGTTGGCGGGTATTCCCTGTCGTGCTGAAATCGCCAGCGAATACCGCTACCGCGACAGTGTGCCGAACCCGAATGCGCTGGTGATTACCTTGTCGCAATCGGGTGAAACCGCCGATACCCTCGCCGCGCTGAATCACGCCAAGGCGCTCGGCCATCAATACACGCTGTCGATCTGCAACGTGCCCGAATCGGCGCTGGTGCGGCAGTCGCGGTTGCGCTTCCTGACCCGCGCCGGACCGGAAATTGGCGTCGCCTCGACCAAAGCCTTCACCACCCAGCTGGCGGCGCTGTTCCTGCTCACACTGCTGCTCGCCAAACAGCGTGGCCGCCTCGATGCTGCGAC
This sequence comes from Betaproteobacteria bacterium, assembly GCA_003455595.1. Classification (GTDB taxonomy): domain Bacteria; phylum Pseudomonadota; class Gammaproteobacteria; order Burkholderiales; family Sulfuriferulaceae; genus Sulfuriferula. Next base: position 8,185 of record DMQT01000285.1, on the reverse strand, counting down.
CGAAGCTGCTTATATCCAGTCGTTGCGCGAGCTGCC
>DMQT01000285.1:0-8033 GCA_003455595.1 Betaproteobacteria bacterium | reverse complement strand
GCGCTGTTCCTCGGGCGCGGCATGCACTACCCGATAGCCATGGAAGGCGCGTTGAAGCTCAAGGAAATCTCCTACATCCACGCCGAAGCCTACCCTGCCGGCGAGCTCAAGCACGGCCCGCTGGCGCTGGTGGACAAGGATATGCCGGTAGTCACCATCGCACCCAACGACGCGCTGCTGGAAAAACTCAAATCCAACCTGCAGGAAGTGCGTGCGCGCGGCGGTGAGTTGTACGTGTTCGCCGATGCTGACAGCCACATCAGCGCCAGCGAAGGCGTGCACGTGCTGCAACTCGCCAACCATGCCGGGCCGCTGTCGCCCATCCTGCATACCATTCCGTTGCAAATGCTGTCGTATCACGCGGCGCTGCAAAAGGGCACCGACGTAGACAAGCCGCGTAATCTGGCCAAGTCGGTAACGGTGGAATGAGTTTGGCCTGGTAAGCGTTTTACCCTGCTCTGTTTTTTCGAGGGTGCCCGCTATTTTGAGGCGATATGACTGCCATTGTGCTGGTAAAACAACGCCAGTTGCTGGTAAACATCAGGGTAATGGTTTTTCAGAAGATTTGGCGCAGTAAAGAAATATTCACTCACAACCGCAAAAAACTCCGCCGGATTGGTGGCGGCGTACGGGCTAATTGAGGTTGATTCGCCTGCAGCCAAGTGCTGGCGCAAGGCTTCAAAAGCGTGATTCAGGGTGTCGGCCCAATGCCCCCGGTGCATGTTGCTGCGCAGCGGCGGCATGCCGTTGGCCGCGCCGTTGCGACCGTCGAGTTTGTGCGCGAATTCGTGCAGCACGACGTTGTGGCCGGATTGGTGATGGTAGGTGTCACGCTCGACGTCGTCCCACGACAATATCACTGGGCCGCGCAGCCAGGACTCGCCACTTAACACGCTGTCCTGCTGGTGTACCAGCCCGACGGCATCGGTCTGAGGGTGGTTCACGTGAAATGCGCCGGGGTAGAGAATGACTTCCACCCAGCCGTCAAAATAGTCCAGGTCCAGATCAAGGATAAGCAAACACGCTTGCGCCGCCACGGCGATCTGCATGGCGGGCGTCACGGTCAGACCCTGCACGCCGGTGATGGATTTGTGCGCCAGAAACCACGTTGTCAGTTCGCGCAGATGCGCCATCTGAACCGCGTCCAGCCCATTTAAAACCTGAATTTTCTGCGTCTCGTTGTGCCACAGGGCATGTGCGATTGGCTGACGCAACAGCAGCCTGCGCATGCGCCAGCGCTGCAGCGCAGTGCCGAAGTGAGAGGCGGATTTAAACGAAATTGGCGGCATGGGGGATTGCTCTGGACTTCATGCGTGCGGCTTGTGATAGCAGGCAAAGAAATGCGGCACCGGCGGCTGCTGGTCGTCGTCATACGCAATCAACGCTGTTTGATTCAGTCCGGCGCGGATGAAGCCGTTGATTTCAGTCTCATCCAGCGGTAGCGGGAACGCGTCCTGTTGCGTCCCCATGGCACGGCTACGACACGACACCAGCGCGTCACCGCCTGAGGCGACTAGCGCAGCTATCGCATTAAGTGCCTCCATCCGGTAAGCACCGGCCATGATCTGAATGGTGTTGCACTCGAACACCAGCTCAAATTGCTGCGCCCAGGCCGCTGGGTAATCAAACAAATCGGCCACGCGATAATCCACCGGGCTGTCCGGAAAGCGCTGCCGACAGAGCGCTATGGCGGCGGGCGAAATATCGAACGCGGTGACCTGATAGCCGTGTGCAGCGAGCGCTTCGGCGTCATCGCCTACACCACAGCCGATGGTCACGGCGCGTAAGAGCGGATCCTTAGCGGGGTGCGCTTGCAGCCAGTCAAGCAGGTAAGGGTTGGCCACCCGATCCGCCCAGAATACGGCGGTAACATCGCCGTTGGCATCGCGGTATACCTGGTCGCACCAGCCGCTCGGGTCGCCGCGCGCCTGAAAATCTCGAACCCGGTCAATGAATTGGCGTCGTGTTGTGTCGTCCATGGCGATTTCCGATTGGCGTAAATGTGTGGTCAGGCGTCGGCCGGCGGTGGGTTCAAAAGCTTGCTCAATAGCGTGGTGACCTGGTTTATTTCGGTGTCCGATAACAGTTCTTTGATCCACGCGCCGGAATCGGCTATCAATTCCTGCATGGTTTGTTCCAGCATCGGCAACGCGCTGGGGCTGAGACGAATCGGCTTGATGCGTCGATCCGCGGGGTTGGTTGAGCGCGTCACCAGCCCGCGCACTTCGAGTTGGCGCAATATCTTGGTCAAACCGCCGGAGGTAATAATGACCGAACGTTGCACGTCGGATGGAGTCAATTCATGGGGCGGCGGCGAGCGACGCAGACTGGCAAGCACATCGAATTCGCCGGGACATAGGCCATGTCGGGCGAAGATGGCGCTGGAACGCGCAGTCTTGGCAGCATAGACGCGATGCAACGCAATCATCAACGGCATCAGCGTGCCATCGTAGCTGGCACACCAGTATTTGCAGTGCATCGCTACCGGATCGGTAAGGTCGTCGGACATGACAATAGTGCCTAAATAACAAATTGGAAAACAATGAACATTATCTTGCAGGAAAGATAATTGTGCAATATTATCTATCTTGCTGGATAGATAATATTTGTTTCAAAGTGTTTCAGCTTGCCTCAGTTGAGTATAGAAACAAGCCGACGCGCTACATTACGTGTTGAATTAACAATGAAATTTTGCAAAGAGGTGTACGCCATTGGCTACCAATCGCGTTTTTGAGCTGCGCAACTGGGTGTATGTCTCAGCGGCGCTCGGGCTGGCGGGCTGCACCACGGTCGGGCCGGACTACAAACAGCCTATGGCACCGCAAGTAGCCGGCTATACCACCCAAGCCTTGCCCGCACAGACGGCGGCCACATCCGGCATGGCGCTGGGCGGCAGTCAGCGTTTTGTCGCCGGGCAGGCGGTATCGGCACAGTGGTGGGAAAGTTTCGGCTCGGCCAAATTGAACGCACTGATCGAGCAGGGTTTGCAGGCGAGTCCGAGCCTGGCCGCCGCACAGGCGACCTTGCGCCAGGCGCAGCAGTCTTACGCTGCGCAGGCCGGTTCCAGTCTATATCCCCAAGTTGACGCAAATCTGGGCGCGCTGCGCCAGCGCACCAATAACTCGGGTTTTGGCCAATCCGGCGGTGAGCATATTTTTGATCTATACAACGCTGGGGTAAAGGTCAGTTATAACCTGGACCTGTTCGGCGGCAACCGGCGCGCGCTTGAGGCTTTGGCCGCGCAGGCGGATTATCAGCGCTACCAGCTCGAAGGCGCACGCCAGACGCTGGCCGGGAATATTGCGACGGCGGCGATGGCGCAAGCGCAATACGCCGCGCAAATCAGCGCCACCGAGGCGATTCTGGGCGCGCAGCAGTCGCAGGTGGACATCGCGCACAAGCGTTTCACGCTGGGCGCAATCGCGCGCGGCGATGAACTGTCGCTGCTAACCCAGCTCGAACAAACGCGCGCCAGCCTGCCGCCGCTGCGTAATCAATTGCAGCAGACCAATCATCTGCTGGCCGTGCTGGTGGGCGAAGCACCGGGCGCGGCCACGATCCCGCAATTCAGTCTGAGCGATTTCACCTTGCCCGCCGATGTGCCGCTGCTGGTGCCGTCCGAACTGGTGCGCCAGCGCCCCGATATCCAGGCGTCAGAGGCACTGTTGCGCGCCGCCAACGCGGAATACGGCGTGGCGATTTCCAAAAGCTACCCGCAGATCAACCTGTCCGCCACGCTGGGGTCGCAGGCGTTGTCCACGTCCAGTCTGTTTGGTCCTGGTTCGATTATCTGGAGTCTGGTAAGCCAGCTGGCGCAACCCTTGTTCAATGGGGGACTGAAAGCCGGGGTCAATTCGGCGCAGGCGAGTTTTGACGCCGCTGCCGCCAATTATCAGCAAAGTGTGTTGCAGGGCTTGCGTAACGTAGCTGACGTATTGCGCGCGCTGGATAACGGCGCCGAAACCTTGCAGGCACAAGCGGCCGCCAATAACGCCGCCGAGGCGTCACTGAAGCTGGTGCAGCAGCAATATCTGCTGGGTGGTCTGAGCTATTTGCAATTGCTCACCGCCCAGCAACAGGCGCAACAAACCCGGGTCAATCTGGTTGCGGCGCAAGCACGACGCCTGACCGATACCGCTGCGCTGTATCAGGCCATGGGTGGCGGTTGGCGCAGCAACGAAGAATAAGCTGCTCAATGGCGACACTGAGCAGTTTCGCAGACATTTTAAATAATCAAGAAAGCGGAGTACGTTATGACCAAGGGCACAACCAAGCGCATGATCATCATGCTGCTGATCGCCGCAGTGGTGTTCGGCGCGATTTATGGTTTTCAGCTATTTCGTAATTCGATGATCCAGAAAGCCATCAAAGGCCAGGGCATGCCGCCGCAGGCGGTGTCCACCATCGTGGCGCAGACGCAGTCGTGGCAACCAACCGTCGAGGTAGTGGGCAACTTGCGCGCGTCCAGCGGCGCCAATCTGTCGGCGGAGGTGAGTGGCATCGTATCCGCCATCCACTTCGAATCCGGTGCGACGGTCAAGGCCGGTCAAGTGCTGGTTGAGCTCAACGCGGCACCGCAAATCGCCCAGCTGGCGCAACTCAAAGCCGCCGCTGCATTGGCGCAACAGACCTACCAGCGTGACCTGGCACAGCTTAATGTTCAGGCGCTCAGTCAGGCTGCGGTCGATATCGACGCCGCTAACCTCAAAAGCGCGCAGGCACAGGTGGCCGCCCAGCAGGCAGTGATTGCACAAAAGAATATCCGTGCACCGTTCTCTGGCCGCCTCGGCATCCGCCAGGTCGATCTCGGGCAATACGTCGGCCCCGGCACGACGCTGGTCAACTTGCAAAAACTCGATCCGATGTACCTCGATTTCACAGTGCCGCAGGCGCAGATTGACCTGATCAAGGTCGGTGAAACCATCAGCGCGCGTTCCAATGCGCTGCCGGGCAAAGCCTTCAGCGGCAAGATCGAGGCGATCGAGCCGCAGGTCGATACCGCGACACGCACGCTCAAGGTGCGCGCACGCTTTGCCAACCCTCATGGTGAGTTGCTGCCCGGCGTTTTTGCCACGGCCCAAGTAGGCAATGGCGCGGCCAAGCAATATATCACCCTGCCCAATACCGCAGTGGCCTACAACCCTTATGGCAGCACGGTATTCATCGTCAAGGATGGCGGTAAGGGCAAGGATGGCAAAGCCCAGTTGACGGTGCAGCAGCGCTTCATCACCACCGGCTTGGCACGTGGCGACCAGGTCGCGGTATTGAGCGGCGTGAAGGCGGGTGATACGGTGGTGACCGCCGGGCAACTCAAGCTGCATAACGATGCGCCGGTGTTCGTCAATAACAGCATTCAGCCCTCGAATAACCCCAATCCTGAGGTGAAAGACGAATGAGCAACGCTGCCAGCGCGTCATTGCGCAAATTCACCGATATTTTCGTCGAGCGCCCGGTACTGGCGACGGTCATCAGCCTGGTTATTCTGGTGCTGGGCTTGCGCTCGCTGGGTTTGCTGCCGATTCTGCAATTCCCTTATACGCAAAACGCCGTGGTCACGGTAAGCACCGCGTATCCCGGTGCTGACGCCAATCTGGTGGCAAGTTTCATCACCACGCCACTGGAAAACGCGGTGGCGCAGGCCAACGGCATCGATTACATGACCTCCAGCAGCGTGCAGGGCGTCAGCACGATTACCGCCAACCTGCGGCTGAATTACGAGCCCGACAAGGCGCTGACCGAGATCAACACCAAGGTTAACGCGGTGCTCAACCAGCTGCCGCCGCAGGCGCAAAAACCGACCCTGTCAGTCAGCATCGGCCAGACCATTGACGCCATGTACATCGGCTTTTACAGCGACGTGCTCAAGCCCAATCAGGTGACCGATTATCTGGTGCGTTCGGTGCAGCCCAAGTTGCAGGCGATAGACGGCGTGCAGACTGCCGAACTGCTGGGCGCCAAAAATTTCGCGCTGCGCGCCTGGCTTGATCCGCAGAAACTGGCGGCGGTCGGCCTGACCGCCGCCGATGTGTATACCGCCCTGTCGGCGAATAACTATCTGTCATCAAGCGGCCAGTCCAAGGGCCAGATGGTGCAGATCAACCTGAATGCCTCGACCGCGCTGAATTCGGTCGAATCGTTCAAGCAGATGGTCATCAAGCAGCAGAACGGCGCGGTAGTGCGCCTGTCGGACGTGGCAAATGTCACGCTGGGCGCCGACGATTACGATTCCAGCGTGTCTTTCGACGGCAAAAAAGCGGTGTATGTGGGTATCCAGGTGGCACCCGGTGCCAACCTGCTCGACGTGGTCAAGCGCGTGCGTGCGGTGATGCCTGGCATCCAGGCGCAATTGCCGCAAGGGCTGAACGCCAACATCGTCTACGATTCGACCAAGTTCGTGAATTCGTCGATTGATGAAGTGGTGAAAACCCTGATTGAGGCGATCCTGATCGTCACCGTGGTGGTGTTCGTGTTCCTCGGCTCACTGCGCTCGGTATTGATCCCGATCATCGCGATTCCGCTGTCGCTCATCGGCAGTTTTACCGTGATGCTGGCGCTCGGCTATTCGATCAACCTGCTCACCCTGCTGGCACTGGTGCTAGCCATCGGGCTGGTGGTGGACGATGCGATTATCGTGGTGGAAAACGTCAGCCGACATCTTGAAGAAGGCCTCACGCCCACCGCTGCGGCAATTCAGGCTGCGCGCGAGCTGGCCAACCCGATCATCGCCATGACCATTGTGCTGATTGCAGTGTATCTGCCCATCGGCTTCATGAGCGGGCTGACCGGTGCGCTGTTTACCGAATTTGCCTTTACCCTGGTGGCCGCCGTGACCATGTCGGCGATCATCGCGCTGACTTTGTCGCCAATGATGTCGGCGAAGCTGCTGCGCGCGCCCAAGCGCGAAGGCGGCAACTGGCAGGATCATCTGGTGATCTGGCTGGACCAAAAATTCGAACGCCTGCATCTACGTTATCAGCGCAGCTTGAACGGCGTACTCAATTATCTGACGGTAATCGCGGTGTTTGCCGTGGTGGTGCTGGGCGGGATTTATTTCCTCTACAGCACGTCGATGTCCGAACTGGCGCCGCAGGAAGACCAGGGCGTGCTGATTGCGGCTTCGTTCAATGCGCCGACCGCAACGCTGCAACAGCGCGAGGGCTATTCCAGCCAGATTTACAAGATATTTGCCGGGTATCCCGAGACCGATCACGTGTTTCAGCTCAATACACCCACGTCGGTCATCAGCGGCATGGTGTTGAAGCCGTGGGATCAGCGCGTGAAAACCTCCAACCAGCTACAGCCAGAGGTGCAGAAAAAACTGGGGCAAATCGCGGGTACGCAGAACGCCATTTTCCAGCCGCCACCGCTGCCGGGCGCGCGCGGCCTGCCGATCCAGTTCGTGATTACCACTACCGAGCCGTTTAGCCAGCTTTTTGATGTGTCGCAAAAATTCCTGCAGGACGCACAGAAAACCGGCGACTTCATCTTCCTGCAATCCGATCTGCGCATCGACCTGCCGCAAACCACGGTGGTGATCGACCGCAACCTGGCGGCCCAGGTCGGGCTCAACATGCAGGAGATCGGCTCGGCGTTGTCAGCCATGCTGGGCGGCGGTTATGTGAACTACTTTGAATTCAGTGGGCGTTCGTACAAGGTGATCCCGCAGGTCGAGCAGAAATTCCGCCTCAATGCCGATCAGCTCAAGCAGTATTACCTGAAGGCGTCGAATGGCCAGATGGTGCCGCTGTCTACCGTGGCGCATCTGGAAACCAAAACCCAGCCGGAGACCATCAACCACTTTCAGCAGCAGAACATGGCGACGATTCAGGGCGTGGCGTTCCCCGGCATCTCGCAGGGGCAGGCGCTGGATAAGCTCAAAGTGCTGGCACAAGATACGTTGCCTCAGGGCTACAGCTTTGACTACGCCGGGGCATCACGCCAGTTCATTCAGGAGTCGGGCGGCCTGGTGCTGACGTTCTTCTTCGCCATCGTGATTATTTTCCTCGCGCTGGCGGCGCAGTTCGAGAGCTTCC
>DMQT01000023.1 GCA_003455595.1 Betaproteobacteria bacterium | reverse complement strand
CTTCGGCGCTGCCGATCAGGTGCACGTGGCTGTCCCACGCCTGGGTTGCATCCAGCCCGGCCCATACCGTTTGCATCAATGGATGCTGCCTGACGCTGTCCGGCAAGCCGTTCAGGCAGGGGTTAGTGAAGCCTTGCTCGGGCCAGTATTTCCAGCTGCCCACAGCGACGGCACCGAAGCCAAAGGCACCCAGTGCGCCGAGAAAACCGCGGCGGTTCATCATGCGCGCTCCGTCCATAGCTTGAGCGTCACGTAATCGGTCTTGCCGGTGCCCAGCAGCGGTAATTCCGGCACCTGCGCGATCTTGCGCGCGACGGCGAGCTCCGGACTGCCGAGTTCGCGCGCGGCGGCCACCAACGCGTCGCGGGTCAGCGCGACGTCGGTGCTGAACAGTACGACGTTCTCGCCGCGTTGCGGGTCGGCCTGCGTACTGGCGGCATGCTGGGCGTTGGGCGAGGCGCGCAGCGCGATGGCTTCGACCGTTTCCAGCGATACCATTTCGCCCGCCACTTTGGCAAAGCGCTTGACCCGTCCGAGTATGCGCACAAAGCCATCGGCGTCGATCTCGACCACGTCGCCGGTGCTGTACCAGCCGTCAATCGGCGGCTGTAACACGCCGGGCTGGTCGAACAGGTAATAGCCCTGCATCACGTTCGGGCCGCGCACACTGAGCAGGCCGCCTGGGCAATGCCAGGCACCGCTTCCAGTCTGGATTTCAGACCCGGCAACAGGGGCCCAACGCTGCCAGCGCGGAACGCCATCGGCGTATTCACCGCCAGCACCGGCGCGCATTCGGTGGCGCCGTAACCTTCCAGAATGCGGATGCCGAATTTGTCCATCCAGGTGGTGCGCACGCTGTCGTTGAGCTTCTCCGCCCCGGCCACGACGTAACGCAGCTTGTAGAAATCGTACGGGTGGGCAAAGCGCGCATAGTTGCCGAGGAAGGTGCTGGTGCCGAACAACACCGTGCAGCCGCGGTCATAAATGATCTCGGGGATGATGCGGTAATGCAGTGGCGACGGGTAGAGAAACATTTTCGAGCCGGTCACCAGCGGCATGATGCCGCCGCAGGTAAAGCCGAAGGCATGAAACAGCGGCAGCGAAATCATGAACTTGTCGGACGGCGAGAAGTCGATCACCGCGCGGATCTGCGCGATGTTGGACAGGATGCCGCGATGCGAATGCACTACGCCTTTGGGTTTGCCTTCGGAGCCGGAGGTGAACAGCACCACGGCGGGCGCGTCCGGATTGCCGGGCGGCACCGCGAGGCCGGGCAACCAGCGCGCGTAGCCGATTAGCCATATTTTGTCCCACAGGCTGAACTGTGGGCGCAGGTCTTCCAGATAAACGATGCGGATAGCGTTCAGCCCGGCCAGCGCGGGTGCCAGTTTGGCGGCTTCAATAAACTGCCGCGAAGTCAGCAGCGTGCGCACCCCAGCCGCGATGCAAGCGTTTTGCATGCCCGCGCTGCCCGCCGTGTAGTTGAGCATGGCGGGCACGCGGCGCATCGCGCTCATGCCGAAAATCAGGCAGATGGTACTGGTGACGTTGGGTAGCAACACGCCGAGGGTTTCGCCCGGCGTGCTGATCTTGCCGATCAGCCGCCCCAATGCCAAACTCTTGCTCAGCAACTGGCCGTAACTTTCTTCGTCCTGGCGCATGTCTTCGATCAGACGCGTGCCGCGTCCATGCACGCTCATGGCGTCGAGAAACGCGCTGAACAAGGTCTGCACCGGCTGCGAGGCGAACAGCATTTCCTGCATCGCCCGGCGTATGGCATCGCCCGCCATGCGCCGTCGCAGTTTGGCGCTGGGAGCGTCGGGCATGGCAATCGCGGTGACGGGCTGGATCGACAGCGTAATTTTCGGAAACAGGCTGCGCGGATACTGCCCGGACAGGCGACTGAAATACGAGCGCGCCGCACCGTCCAGCCGAACTGGCAGGATGGTTGCGCCGGTCTTGGCGGCAACAAAACCGGGGCCGTCGTAGACTTTCATCAAACTGCCGGTCAGCGTGATGCGGCCTTCCGGGAAGATCACCACCGGCTCGCCCGCTTCACAAGCAGGCGGATGACTTTTTTCATTGCCAGCGGGCTAGTGGGATCGACCGCCAGGTGCGGCACATACGACAATAGCCAGCGGAACAGCGTGTTGTTCAATACCGTGGTGTGCACCACGAAGGTGGCACGGAACGGCAGGAACAGGCCAAGCAGCAAGCCATCGAGAAACGACTCGTGGTTGGCGATGACCAGCAGTTTGCCGTTGGTCGGCAGGCTGGCCTGGCCGCGTATCTCGACGCGGAACAGCAGGCGGCACACGCCGCGCAGCAGGGTTTTTATCATGATGTTGTCCCTTTTTTTTTGACGCTCAGGTATGGTTATTGACGTAATCGAGTACGCGTTGCAGGGTGTGCGTGATGCTGGCCTTGTCGATCCAGAAATACACTTCCTTGCCGATCTTTTCGCTCTGCAGCGCGCCCGCCCGGCGCAATACCTTGAGATGGTGCGACACTGCCGTGCGGCTCAGGGTAGATGCGGCGGCAATCTGCGTAACATTGAGTCGCTCGCCGGGCGGAAAGCTCAGCAGAATGCGCTGGCGCTGTTCGTCGCCCAGCGCCACAAACAAACTGGCCGCGTCACGCCAGTCATCGGGTAGAGATAAGATGAAATCGGTCAACATAACTACATGTTTACGCATTTAGTTATATTGGTCAAGCAGGTGCAATAAAAAACGGCCACCCCACAGGATGGCCGTTCCGGAGGCGTCATGAATTACAGCGTTTCAGCGTGCTTGGCCAGATATTCCGCCACGCCTTCAGGCGAAGCACTCATCCCCGCTTTACCTTTTTGCCAGCCAGCCGGGCAGACTTCGCCGTGCTCTTCGGTGAATTGCAGGGCGTCGATGACGCGCAGCATTTCGTCCACGTCGCGGCCCAATGGCAAGTCGTTCACGACCTGGTGGTGCACCTTGCCAACGCGGTCGATCAGGAACGAGCCGCGCAGCGCAACGCCGCCGTCCAGTTCCACATCGTAGGCGCGGCAAATGTCATGCTTGATGTCGGCCACCAGTGGATACTTCACCTGGCCGATGCCGCCCTTGTTGATCGGGGTGTTTTTCCACGCCAGATGGGTGTATTGCGAGTCGATCGACACGCCGATGACTGCCACGCCGCGCTGGGTGAACTCTTCCAGGCGGTTGTCGAATGCGATCAGTTCGGACGGACACACGAAGGTGAAGTCGAGCGGATAGAAAAACAGTACAACGTATTTATCCTTGGTGTATTCGGAAAAAGTGATGTCCTTGATTTCGTTGTTGCCCATGACGGCGGTTGCGGTGAAATCGGGTGCGGTTTTGCCAACGAGAACTGCCATGAAGTACTCCTGAAGTGATGCAAGGTTGAAGGCTTGCGTGAAATAAGCTGGCGCAAGATATCCAGCGCGGCGATTTAAGTCAACCTGGTTTAAGCATTCTGTAAATGAAACCCGCTACACTGGGGCTGTTCAGATCATTGTATAGCAAAGCTTATGGCCTTAAATACGCTTTCCCGTCCCTCTACATCAGAAATCGCCGCCTGGCTGGTCACCGCTGGTGTGCTGTTGTTGATCCTGTTACTGCATTTGTTGCCCGCGCTTCTGGCGGGGTTGCTGGTGTTCGAGCTGGTGCACGTGATCTCGCCCATCGTGGGGCGTCGCCTGTCCAATCAGCGCGCCAAGCTCATTGCCGTGGCGTTGCTGTCGTTTGTCGTGATCAGTCTGCTGATTCTGGCGGCGGTGGGCGTGGTGGCGTTTTTTCGATCCGACGCCGGCAACCTGCCCGGGCTGTTTGCCAAAATGGCGCAAATCATCGAGGACTCGCGCAAGGTTTTGCCGCCATTCATCATCGACCATCTGCCGCCCGATGCCGAGACCTTCAAACAGACCGCCGCACTGTGGCTGCGCACCCATGCGGCTCAGCTGCAACTGGCTGGCACGGAAGCCGGGCGGTTGATGGCGCATATCCTGGTCGGAATGATTATCGGCGCCATGGTGGCGTTGCGGGAAGTGGTACCGATGGAACATTACCGGCCGTTGGCACGCGCCCTGGTCGAGCGCATCGCGCGCCTGGGGTTGGCGTTCCGCCGCATCGTCTTCGCACAGGTGCGCATTGCCGCGTTGAATGCGAGTTTTACCGCGATTTATCTGTTGGTCGTGCTGCCGCTGGCGGGCATCCATCTGCCGTTGACCAAAACCATGATTGCCGTGACTTTCCTGCTCGGGTTGCTGCCGGTGGTTGGCAATCTGCTTTCCAACACGGTCATCGTGATCGTCAGCCTGAGTCAATCGCTGGGCGTGGCCATCGGCTCGCTGGTTTTTTTGATTGTCATCCACAAGCTCGAATACTTCCTCAATGCACGCATCGTCGGCAGCCAGATTCGTGCACGCGCCTGGGAACTACTACTGGCCATGCTATTGATGGAAGCCGCGTTCGGCCTGGTCGGCGTGGTTGCTGCACCGATTTACTATGCGTATTTGAAGGACGAACTGGTGGCGCGAGGACTGGTTTAGTCAGCGCCAGTGTGAAACAGCACACCAGCGCAGCGGGTGCGCACGACGGTCGCGCTGCAAGTGGTTCAGCCTCAGCCGGGCAGTTTATAATGCTGACTTCAGCGTATCACGCAAGGTTCTTAGAGGAGTGTCGGGTTGGGAAGCGGGCATTACACACGGTTTGAAGCGGCAGAGTTGATCTTGCGGGATCAACTGGCCATCGATCGCACCTTGCTGGCTAACGAGCGTACTTTTCTCTCGTATCTGCGCTCGGCGATTGCACTACTCATTGCGGGCATTTCGATTATCCATTTTTCGCATGAGCTATGGTTTACCGCCGTGGGTGTCATCTGCATCCCGAGCGGCATACTGACCGGTCTGTTTGGATTGTGGCGATTCCGCAAAATGAACAACGCGATTTCAGTGATCCGCGTCGAATTGCGTAATATTTCCGATCCGAGTCTGGAAAATTAAGACCAATGTATCCATGCGGCGTTGCGGCGCTCGCCGGGAACAGATGGATGCAAAGGCCGTGGCGAATCATTTAAGCGAGCTGTAAGTCCGATTTGATACAATTGCGCCTCGCATATTTATCCAGCCGCCATTTCATTGAACTCAAATCTTCTCCCCTTGCGCCCGGTGTTCCTGTGGCTGCTGCTGGTTGTGGCGGCGTTTACCTGGTTCGGCCCGCTCGATTACAACGCGCTGATTCGACCCGATGAAGGGCG
>DMQT01000270.1:2089-7212 GCA_003455595.1 Betaproteobacteria bacterium | reverse complement strand
GCACGGCGGTCACGCTGCTGGTGTTCGGCAAAGTGCTGATCGGACTCAACTTCTACCAGCTCAAACGCGAAGCCAATTTCCGCTTCAGCCTGGTGCGCATCCGTGAGAACGCCGAAGCCATTGCTTTCTATCGCGGCGAGGCACAGGAGTCACAGCAGGTCGGCCAGCGTTTCAATGAAGCCTTCAGCAATTACAACAAACTCATCCGGGGGCAACTGAATCTGAACCTGTTCCAGTATGGCTACAGCTTCATGACCATCATTTTGCCCAGCGCCATCATTGCCGGGCGGGTGCTTTCGGGGGAGCTGGAAGTCGGGCGTGCGATTCAGGCGGCAGGGGCTTTTGCGGCGATATTGAGCGCGCTGACGATCATCGTGGATAACTTCGAAAGCTTCAGCCGATTTGCCGCAGGGATTGATCGTCTCAGCAGCTTCGCCAGATTCCTCACCGAAAAGGACACCGCACCGCCGCAGGCCGGGGATCACATTGCTTTGGTGCAGGATTCCCGTCTGGTCATCGAAAACCTCACCCTGCAGACGCCGAACCATGAACGAACCCTGATCAGAGACCTCTCCCTGACGATCAATCCGGGCGATGGGTTGATGATCGTGGGCGCCAGCGGCTGCGGAAAAAGCTCGTTGTTGCGCGCCATTGCCGGTCTGTGGCACGCCGGCAGCGGTTGCATCATCCGTCCGGATGCCGGGGAAATGCTGTTTCTGCCGCAACGGCCCTACATGCTGCTGGGCAGCCTGCGCAGCCAGCTGTTGTATCCGCTGCAGGATCAGGAAATAACGGATGAGGAACTGCTGCAGTTGCTGGATCGCGTCAACCTGCCTGATATCGCCGCCCGGCTGGGTGGCCTGGATGCCGAACTCGACTGGGCAAAGGTACTGTCGGTGGGCGAGCAACAGCGCGTAGCGTTTGCCCGCGTGCTGCTCGCCGCACCCCGCTACGCTATCCTCGATGAAGCGACCAGCGCGCTGGATATCGACAACGAGGACAATCTGTATCGGCAACTGGCGGCCAGTGCCACGACGCTGATCAGCGTCGGCCATCGCGCCTCCATCATGAAATATCACCCGCAGGTGCTGGAACTCAACGGGAATGGCGGATGGCAGCTGTATGCGGCAGACGACTACCGCTTTAAACAGTAACCTCCCGCGGCATTCGGTTTCAGCCAGGGTACCAGCACGCCAGGCTTGAAATTCGAGCTTTATGAACTAGCATTCAAAGCCCAATTACTGACAACGATTTATCTTGTATCGCCACGCGCATGCGGCTATCCAGCTACGCAGCTTAACTTTAAAACCAGCGTTTTCCAGGCGTGTTCTCTGCAGGGTGTTGACGAAGTCGCCCAGAAATAAAGAGAAAATCAGCATGCTATTCAGAACGCCTAACCAGGAGGATAAAAATGAACAGGATGCTGTTTTCCGCGCTACTGACGGCGCTTCTACTCAACGCATGCGTCGTGGCCCCCGCACACCGAGGTCCTGGATTCGTTGTGGCACCCGCGCTACCGCTGGTTGTGGAACTGGGCGCCGAGCCTTATTACTATCAAGGCGGTTATTACTATTACTACAACAATGATCGCTGGAGCTATTCAAACGCAAGAACGGGTCCCTGGATGGATCTCCCGAGGGATCACTATCCCAGAGAGATCAGGTACAAGAACCGCGAGCAGGGCCGGGACAGAGGCCGCAATGATGGCCGCGACAGGGAACAGGATCGTGACTACCGTGACCGACATTAACCTGAACCACGCCGTTTCATCAGCAAATAACTGCAACGTGAAAATTGATCATGTTCAGTGAATGTTCGCAGTAACTTGCAAGGCACGCCAGTCCTGGTGTCTTGCCTGTTACTGCGTTGCTTCCCGCCTTTCATGGAAGGGAATTCATGATGTCGATGCTCGCTAAATTGAAATGGGTGCTGGGTTTGCTTGCCGTGCTTGGCCTGGCTGGTTGTGAATCAATGGGCACGCGTTCCAACACGACTTATTCAGGTTCCGGCGTTGTGCAATCCATTGAGTTTGTGAAGGGCGGGATTGCAGGCAGTGGCCTCGGCCTGGGCACAGTTGCCGGCGGTGTGGTCGGCGGCATCCTCGGTAGTCAGGTAGGCTCCGGCACCGGCCAGACCGTTGCGACTGTCGGCGGTGCTGCAGCCGGTGCCTACGTCGGACATCAGTTGGAAAAGGGCAAGACCGGAACGGGTGACGGATATAAATTCACCATCCGCATGGACGATGGTTCATATCAAACGTTAACCCAGGCCACAACCGGCAATTTCAGAGTGGGGGATCGGGTACGCATCGAAAATGGCGCTTTATACCGCTAGCCATTTCCCCATCCAAAACCCGCAAATCAGGGAAACCGTTTTTTGAGGTAAATTTCGCTATAAACGAAACGGACTTGCACTTCATGACGGCATCCGACCCCTTGATGACCGCTCATGATGAGCGGTCAATGCCGTTTCAAGGTTTATACATACAAAATACTTTCAAGGTGGCTGGCTAGTGCCCTCTCGTTAATTTGCGTGTAATCCTTTTCAATGGTGTCAGTGACCAGCGCACGTACATGCACCGCCAGATGGTTGTTCAGCTTGCCCATGAAAGGATCCGAAGCGACCAGAATGAGTCGCCCATAACTGTTGCTGGTACGCCCCGCTTCAAGCGCGTGAGCCAGCTCGGCGGCGAATTTGTCTTCCTCGTGTTGCTTGGGGTCAGTGGCTTGAGAAAATGCGCCATGCGCCCCGCCGTCCGTCTCATAACGTCCGGGGCGATCCGAAATCAGCTCGGAAGATTTCTCACGGCTTTCAGCATGCTGATACTGTTTAACCAGTTCCAAGCCGCTATTGGGGCCCCGATTGGCGTACAAATTTGCCGTGCTTGCGTTTGCAACCAGTACCCATGTAACTGTCATTTTGGTAATCCTCCTTAGAACACGTCTGGTTTAAGACTAGCAAGTTTCTGGTGTTTTCCTAGGCAATCTGGTCAACCGCAACTATGCCATATTGGGCGGCATAATCCTGAAACGCGAGACGGCCCGATTTCTTGTAATCCAGTGTCGAATCTGGAAGAAGAAACATGCCGAGCCGCAATGCCCAATCTGTATTTCTGCCTGGATTCTGTCGTCTGCAGGCGACACAATCCAGCCTGCTCACAGAGCACTAACATCGTAACAGATTGATAAACAACAATTATAATATGTGGCACAGTATGTGCATGGTTACAAGTGGCTTCTCAAAAGGAATGCCTCGTATCCCAACGTTCATACCTCAAGGAGCATTTAAGATGAAATACCAAGCCCAACAACTTCCTACCAAACTTTTGACCACGATCATGGCCGGCGTGGCCGCTATCGGCTTTGCCACAGCCGCCTCGGCTGTCGGCGGTGGCCTCGGGGTCAATGCCAATGTCGGCGCCGGTGCCCAGGTTCCGGCACCCATCAGTGGCCAGGCCGGCGGCGCTGCAGATGCGCAGATGAGTACATCCGGTAGCGCCAACACCAACGCCCAGTCGCAAGACGACGCGACTAGGGGTACAGAGCGTGCCGATGAGCGCATGAGCACGACAGCAAGCGAGAGTAAGCCCGTCACCAAAGCTGAACTCGAAGCTTCCGGTAAGGCCCGTGTGAAGGGTAAACACTAAGCAATACCGGCTAGCGCCCTGCCACCGCAAGGTGAACAAGGCGTTAGCGGCGGACCCGGTTTTCGAATCCGGGTAGATTAAAGCGGGTCGTGTCTGACACGGTCTGCCCGTTTTCCGGAATAAAAAAACGCAATCGCCTATTTCCATGCCCCCTTTGCAGGTGGCCCAAAAAAAAACGTGGGCAGTTTCCTGCCCACATCTGCTTGACTACCGCTTATAAGCACCAGTGCGGGGTTCACGCGTTCAGCTTCATCCACCGCGCAGTGGCGCGCCGTATTCAAGCTGCTGAACCGACCCGATTAGTTCGCCCCATCGAGCTGCCAACCCGGAATAATCACCCGCGCACGGCACGCCTTGCCGTACCATGTCGGCTCAAAATGCACGCGCGCTTGTTTCTGCAACGCTTGTCTCCTTCAACCCGCCGTGAAACCGTCTTGCGATCGGCACAACGCGATATTGAATTCCTGTCAGTGAAGCCACCCACGCAAATAAACACGCTGCATCCACGCAATCGCCATCAGGGGCGCTATGATTTTCCGAGCCTGATCCGTGCCGATGCCGCGCTGGGTGATTTCGTCCGCGTAAACGCACAGGGCGAACTGGGCATCGATTTCGCCGACCCGGCAGCAGTCAAGGCGCTGAATCGCGCGCTGCTGCAACACAGCTATGGCATTCTGGGCTGGGATATTCCACCGCAAAATCTTTGCCCGCCGGTACCGGGGCGCGCCGACTATGTGCATTATCTGGCCGACTTGCTGGCCGCCAGCAATCGCGGCGTCATCCCACAAACCAGAACCGTGCAGGTATTGGATATCGGCACCGGCGCGAATTGCATCTATCCCTTGATCGGGCACAGCGAATACGGCTGGGACTTCGTCGCGACCGACATCAATGCGGCGTCACTCGCCAATGCACAGGCGATTCTGGATTCCAATCCCAAGCTGGCAAAGCACATCACGCTGCGCCTGCAAGACAAAGCGACAGCGATTTTCAAGGGCGTAGTATTCGACGCTGACTGGTTTGACCTGACGCTGTGCAACCCGCCTTTTCATGCCTCGCTGGCAGACGCCAGTGCGGGCACGCAACGCAAATGGCACAACCTGGGCAAGCACGCTGCCGATCCCGGTTTGAATTTCGGCGGTCAGGATGCCGAACTATGGTGCGCCGGTGGCGAGCAGGCCTTCATCCAGCGCATGATCCGTGAAAGTGCGACCCTCCCCACGCGCGCCTTCTGGTTCAGCACCCTGGTGTCGAAATCCGCCAGTTTGCCGGGCATTTACGCGGCGCTGAAACACGCCCACGTGCAAACCCACCAAACCATCGCCATGCGCCAGGGGCAAAAGCAAAGCCGCCTGGTTGCGTGGACTTTTCTAAATCCGGCACAACAGGCGGCCTGGCGCAAACTGCGCTGGTAAGCCACGGCAATGTCAATAATGAAAGCTGCTGAATACGCGGCAAACGCGGCCAATCCCACTCA
>DMQT01000270.1:1649-2041 GCA_003455595.1 Betaproteobacteria bacterium | reverse complement strand
GCGCTTCCAGTCCCTCAGTGCATGAAGTTTCCAGTGCCGAACAGCCCAATCAGGCCGATGACGATTAAATAAATGGCAACGATGTAATTTAACAGGCGGGGCATGACCAGAATAAGGATGCCTGCAATCAGCGACACCAGTGGGGCAAGACTCAAGTGAATATTCATAGGCACCCTATATAAACAATAACGGATCGATGGACTTCAGGCTGGCGGAGCGGACGTGCCAAGGAGATATCGTCCCATGACCGCCCTGTTGCCGCGCCAGACTGAATCAAGACTGGATTGATTCATTCCGGAAAGAAGGCTACATGAAATCGACAGTATTTTATGTGCGATTTCGTACACAACGGAGCGGGCCTGCCCAGCCACGGACCCAATGCGCCCCGTCAG
>DMQT01000270.1:0-1501 GCA_003455595.1 Betaproteobacteria bacterium | reverse complement strand
GGTGGCCTTCTTTTGGGTTACCTTTTCTTGGCCACACAAGAAAAGGTGACTAGCTGCCGGGCTACCCCCGGCAAACAGGTTCAAGCGAGACACGTCGAATAGACACACTAATTTGCTTAGGGATTGGATAATGCAAGACTGGACTTGGTGACTAGGCAGTCCCTGCATTCCAACAGCACGTCCGATCTGACTACAGTCTCATACAGAAATAGCATTAGAGAAATCTTCATCACCTCTGTATGCCTCGAAAACTGGCCATTCTACGGCCGAGAATCTAAACGACTTATCTGCTTTCATTGCTTTTCTAATGTTTTCCAACATGTCAGATTTTTTCTCAATTAGAGCGAAGACCGCAGCACTTGTCTTAGGATTTGAGTCAAATTTCATCACGCTCATCAGGCGATCATTATTTACTCTCTTGCCAAGCTTTTTTCTAGCAAATTCAAGATTAACAATTTCTTGCCCAGCCTCTTGCGAATAGTGGATTAGCTCCAATACAGACCGTGCCAATACATCTGCCTCACGATATCTTTCCAACTTCAAATTCAAGTAAATAACATGAGCAACGTTGCTTACACCTGTTTCATCTTCATATCGCCGTATTTCGGTTAATGACTCTTCAAATTTGCCACATGCTTCGTAAAGGTCACAATCAAGGCGGTGCTTTAGTGAGTTTGATAGCTGCCGCTGCCATTTCTCGAAAAGTTCCTTAGCTTGTATATGCTCTTTTAAATCGAGATAGATATCGATCAACTCAACAAATACATCGACATTAAAATCATCCGATAGACTAGATTGAAGAATACTTTTCGCATCTACGTCTTACCCAAATTTCTCCCTTAATATCGAGGCAACAGTACTTGCTAAGGCTGGATTTTTAATTTTTTCGTCACTTCGCGCATTTCTGATTGCATCCTCTAATTTTCCGGAATTGTCCAATTTCGCCAGCACTTTAAGCTTAATAACATCAAACTGCGTAACCTTATCGAGGCTTGCCCGTTCTCGCCCTTCTTGAATGTCATCAAGCAAATCATCGAATATTTTTGGCTGATCTTTATCGAGCAGCATGATCTGTCTCATAGTGAGAATACGCGTGGTAAATGGATTCTGCTTTTTCAAGCCCGCAATTATCTCTTCTTGCTCGATCCTGCATTTTTCCCGATCGACAACCTGTCGTTGTAATAGGTTAAATTTTTCACGCCAACACGGATTTCTCCAGTTCGGGTCCAGTTCCACACCACGGTCCAATACCTGCCGCGCCTGTGAAACCAAATCGATCTTTTCTTGCCCATGTTCTCGTTCTGACCATGTTACGAGAAGACGAGCCTTGTCTAAGTAGCCTTGCACCGAATAGGGATTGATACTGATCGCGGCCTCAATGCATTGCAAACGCTCCTTTCTTCTCTTCAGAATCGACGCCTTTCGCAAAAGATGTGAAGAGTTTTTTGGTTGAAGACTTATTAATTCCTCCGCTACGGCAAGAGCTTCTCTAGTATTACCG
>DMQT01000313.1:3140-7459 GCA_003455595.1 Betaproteobacteria bacterium | reverse complement strand
GGCGCAACGCGCCTGATCCCGTTCGACCTGTCCGCCGCGCTGCGCACCGCCTACCCCGCCACCACCCCCAACCTGTACGCCGGTTACCTGCGCCTCAAAACGGGTGAACAGCTGCGTACCGAATTCGTCGCCGCGTCGCAGCTGTTTTTTGTCATCAGCGGATCGGGCTGCACCGACATGGACAACGGCAGCCTCGTCTGGCACACCGGCGACCTGTTCACCCTGCCCGCTGTCGATTCCGCGCAGCATCAGGCGGTCAGCGACAGCGTGCTGTTCTGGGTCAACGACGCCCCGTTGCTGCGCTACCTCGGCGTCACGCCAAGTGAGCAACGCTTCAAGCCCGTGCTCTACACCCAGGCACGCATTACCGAAGCCTTGAACCAGGTACGCGCACAGGGCGAAGACCGCAATCGCGTCGGCGTGCTGCTGTCCAACCCGAACTTCCCCACCACCATGACGCTGACCCACACCCTGTGGTCGCTCTACAACATCCTGCCCAAAGACGTGGTGCAAAAAGCCCACCGCCACAATTCCGTCGCCATCGACCATTGCGTCAGCGCCGGGCCGGACACCTACACCCTGATTGGTAAAGATGTCGACGCCGACGGCAATATCATCAACCCGATCAAAGCCATGTGGGTAGCCGGTGCCACCTTCATCACCCCGCCCGGCTGGTGGCATTCGCACCACAACGACTCCAGTGAGGACGCCATCGTGCTGCCGATTCAGGACGCAGGGCTGGTGATGAACATGCAGGTACTGGATTTCAGGTTGGTGGATTAGGGATTAAAACTGCAACTATCCAGAATGCAGGGTTGATTCTGGCGTTTTGGCGAGAAATTCACCGATAGATCTATCGTAGCTCCTGATTGCATCGGCTTTGCGCTGAACGTCTCAAATCTACCCGATATGGTCGGGCGTCATGGCCGCCTCGAGCGTCGGCCCCCCATTTTAAGCGTACACTTGTCGGCCTCTTTGGGCTTTCGCTCCATGCGAGGAAGTGACACGGGTGGGACACGAGAGTCACAATACGGGCGCCCAGTTTGCATGCGACAGCCGATGTTCGTGAACGAATGCGCTTTGGGACCTGATCAGCCGAAGCTGGCGGTAGCAAAGATGGCAATGAGTGACCTGACGACTTGATTCGGTGTGTGACGTTTCATATTTCAGAGGGCAGCTTCATGTTAGGCAAGATGGTCAAAGTATTGATGGCGTGCTCAGTTGAATCAGAGGCTGCCATCGAACAGGCATTGAGAAATCATGCTGCGGGGCTGGCCTTTCACCGCATCTACCGGATAAATGATCTGCATAGGACTCTGGCGGAAGGGGATTGGGGCCTGGTGTTCTGCGACCTGGAAATGTCTGATTTCACCGCCCTTGATCTGGTTACCCTGCTTTTCGATGAGGGCATCGATGTTCCCGTTATCCTGATCAATGGCACCGGCGCGAAAGCGATCTCGATACGCTGTCTTGAATTCGGGATATGCCAGTTCATCGAGCGCGATGAGCAATATCTGCAGGCCCTGCCTCTCATGGTCGACATCCTCCTCAGACGCGCAGGTCAGGATGAGGACCGACGGCTGATGGTAACAAGGCTCAGGGAGAGCGAGGAGCGTTATGTCGATATATTTGACAATACCAATGACCTGATCCAAAGCCTCGCGCCAGATGGCCGTTTTGTCTACACGAATCGCACATGGAGAGAAACCATGGGCTACAGCGAGGAAGAGGCTCAATCGCTTAGCCTGCTGGACGTTCTGCATCCCGACAGCGTGATGTGCTGCCAGGATCGCTTCCAGCGCTTGCTTGAAGGCGAAACCTTGAGCTGCATCACCTTCAAGTTCGTCGCCAAGTCGGGTGAAACGATACACCTGCTCGGGGATTGCGGTTCCATCGTCAAGAATGGCGGAGCGACTTCGACGCGGGGCATCTTCAAAAACGTGACCGATACCGTCAGGGCACAAGTAGCCTTGACGATCACCGAGGCACGTTACCAGGCCCTGTATGAGAACGCCCCGGATATTTTTTCCACCATCAACGCAGCCGGCGAGATTCTCTCCATCAACAATGCCGGCGCCCGCATGCTCGGCTACGAGGTGGCTGAGCTGATCGGCGAATCTGCCGCGAAGGTCATCCATCCGGAAGACCAGCAGGCGGTATTCGCGTGCATCGGGCAACGGTTCGGCAATCCGGCTGCAGAATGCGACATCGAGTACCGGAAAATCAGAAAGGATGGCTCGATATTGTGGGTGCATCAACGCGCCACGCTGGAGACTGGAGTCGAGGAACCCAGATTGCTGATCGTTTGCCGTGACGTGACCGACAGACATATTCTCGAGGCCCAACTGGCTTATCAGGCATCCCACGATGCGCTGACCAGCCTGATTAACCGCCGTGAATTCGAGCGGCGGATGCAGCGTTTGCTGTCAGGGCAGGCCAACCAAACGGATCGGCATGCGCTGTGTATTCTCGATCTGGATAAGTTCAAGATCATCAATGACAGCTGCGGGCATATGGCGGGCGATGAACTTCTTATCCAGATCGCCACCTTGCTGGAAGGGCAGGTACGAGCCCGTGACACTCTGGCGCGACTGGGGGGTGACGAATTCGCAATACTAATGGAGCATGTATCTTTGGAGAAGGCTGCCATCCTTGCCGAAAAACTCCGCTCGACCATCGAAAAATTCCAGTTCCGTTGGCATTCCCAGATATTTTCCATCAGCGTCAGTATCGGCGTCGTATCCATTCAGCACGGGGAATCAATCGCAGACACGCTGAATAGAGCCGATATGGCCTGTTATGGCGCCAAGAAGGAAGGCAGGAACCGCATCCGCTCTTGAGCATACCAGTGATTTCCGAACATGAGGATACGCCGGGATTGCTGGAACAATATTATCGATAAGGCCGTGTCAATGTCCCCCGCAGCCGAGTAGCAGACCTTCATGGCTACCACTCTAACCGACCGCGCCTGGCACATCCAAGCCATTCAGGCACGTGCAAACCAAACCAATAGAGCACTGCATAATCCCGCCACGCCTCCATGATCTCCATGATCTCCNNGATCTCCATGATCTCCATGATCAGGCGCTGGATTTTGAACACCGCTTCTGGAACTGGCCGCCGCATCCACGGTCATTCAAGCTCTAGCCCACTTCCGGTCATGCCACCCATGAGTACCCTGTTTTCGCCTTTCCAGCTACGCGATCTGGTCTTCAAAAATCGCATCTTCGTCTCGCCCATGTGCCAGTACTCGTGCACCGACGGCCTCGCCAACGACTGGCATCTGGTGCATCTGGGTTCACGTGCCGTTGGCGGTGCGGCACTGGTGATGGTGGAGGCCAGCGCGGTGACGCCGGCAGGCCGCATTTCGCCGCAGGACATGGGAATCTGGTCGGATGCGCACACGGCGGCACTGGCACCGATTGCCGATTTCATCAAGACCAATGGCGCGGTACCGGCGATTCAATTGGCGCACGCCGGGCGCAAGGCCTCGACCCCGGCACCGTGGCTGGGTAGCGCGGCGTTAAGCCCGGAACAAGGCGGCTGGCCGGTGCTGGCGCCTAGCGCACTGGCCTTTTCCGACGCGTCGCCGCACCCTGCCGCGCTTGATCGCGTCCAGATCGAGCAGCTGGTGGCGGATTTCGTCGTCGCCGCGCAACGCAGTCTGGAGGCGGGCTTTGAGGTGATCGAGCTGCATTTTGCGCACGGTTATCTGCTGCACGAATTCCTCTCGCCGCTCAGCAATAGCCGTACCGATGACTACGGCGGTTCGCTGGAAAACCGTGCCCGCTTCCCGCTGGAAGTGGCGCATGCGGTGCGTGCAGTATGGCCGCAGACCTTGCCGGTTTTCGTGCGCCTGTCCACCACCGACTGGGCCGAAGGCGGCTGGGATCTGGCGCAATCGATTCAGCTGTCGCACTGGCTCAAGGCCATCGGCATCGACCTGATCGACTGCTCCAGCGGCGGCCTGGTACCCCACGCGCGCGTCCCGGTGGCACCGGGGTTCCAGACCCCCAACGCCACAGCGATCCGCAGCGCTGTCGAGATGCCGGTCGGTGCAGTCGGGTTGATTACCTCACCAGCACAAGCCGAGCAGATTGTCGCAACCGGTCTGGCCGACGTGGTGCTGCTGGCGCGTGAACTGCTGCGCGACCCCTACTGGCCGCTGCACGCCGCGCAGGTGCTGGGCGACACGGTGGACTGGCCACAGCAGTATGAGCGGGCGCAGCCACCGCGCCGAAAATAAGGCCTTATGACCGGGTGTCATGCACCACTTCGGTCTTGCTCACCACCAGGCTCGCAATGGCACGTTCCACCGC
>DMQT01000313.1:389-2968 GCA_003455595.1 Betaproteobacteria bacterium | reverse complement strand
CAGCATTTGCCGATCCAGCTTCGCACTGCCAACTGCCGGCATCATGCCGCGCAGTACGGCGTCATGTTCGGCTGCCTGTGCCAAGGCCTGACGCGCACGCGCCGGGTTGCCCTGCTCCAGCGCCAGGTGTGCATCAGCCAGCTTGTGCAGCACCTCCTGCGCTTGCGCCGCAGCGTGGCTGTAGTCGGGATGCCTATCCCAGCCGTTATACCCCGCCGAACTGCTGGCCGGAACGGTGGCGGCCACCGCTTCGATGCTGGCCATAGGCGTAATCAGTGCTGAAATCAGCACCACCGGAATCAATACTGTACGTGAGTTCATGGAAGCCTCCATTTACACAGGCGAAACTGCCACCTGTGCTGATGCAGCATGCGTGCCAGTTATTAACTCATTGAAAAAATGAAGGTTCTTTGAAATTTCGCTGGACACGATGGGGTTTTACAACCGCTGCCCACCGTGTAGTGGGGGAAATCAGCCGCGTAGGCTGATTTCGCCGGGTATCACTGGCGTGCGTTGCGCAGATTCGAGGGTGGCGTGGCGCTGGTAAAATTGCAGCGCCAGGGGTTGATGTCCAGCCCGCCGCGCCGGGTGTAGCGCGCATACACTGCAAGCTTGTGCGGCTGGCACTGGCGCAATACGTCCATGAAAATCCGCTCCACGCACTGCTCATGGAATTCGTTGTGGTTACGGAAACCGATTAAATACTGCAACAGACTGGCTTGCTCGATGGGCGCGCCGATGTAGTGAATCTGCACGCTGGCCCAGTCCGGCTGACCGGTCACCAGGCAATTGGATTTGAGCAGGTGCGACACCAGTTTTTCCTCAACCGCAGCCGCTTGATGATCGGCCTTGAGCAAGGCGGGATCGGGATCGTAGCTGTTCACTTCGATATCCAGTCGATCCAGCAATACGCCGTCCAGCTCGCCCATTTTCAGGCTGCCAAACGCATCCGGCAGGGTCAGGCTCACCTGTACGTGCGCACCGACGGCAGCCGAAATATCGCTGCGCAGGCGCGCCAGTAGCGCATCCGTATCGGCCAATCGGGTTTGATTGAACGAATTCAGATACAGCTTAAACGACTTGGATTCGACGATATGGGGTGAATCCACCGGCACCATGAAAGTGGCAATTGCAATCTGTGGCTTGCCGCGCAGATTGAGCCAGGACACTTCGTAGGCGTTCCAGATATCCACGCCATAAAACGGCAAGGTGTCGCGCACGCCGATTTCGTCGCGCTTGGTCTGGCGTGCGATGGGGAATAGCAGCGTCGGGTCGTATTCGGCCACATAACAGGTCGGCTTGCCGAGTGCGGAAAGGGTAGCGTCAGTCATGGCAGGACGGTCTCGGGCTGGTCGTTGACGGGTACGCGATGCGCACGCGCGCACAGCAGTTCATAGTTAATGGTACTCGCTGCCGTGGCAACCTCTTCCACCGGCAAGCCTTCACCCCATAGCACCACCGGGCTGCCGACACCGGCCTGCGGCAACGGCGTCAAATCGGCGTAGAGCATATCCATCGACACCCGCCCCAGCAGCTGCGTGCGCTGACCCTGCACCCGCAGCGGCGTGCCCGTCGGCGCGTGGCGCGGATAGCCGTCAGCGTAGCCGCACGCCACCACGCCAACGCGCATCGGCTGCTGCGCAACATAGGTACGACCATAGCCGATGGCATCACCCGGTTGCAGCGTCTGCACCGCGATAATGCGACTGCACAGCGTCATGGCTGGCTGCAAGCCCAGCTGCGCTGCGCTCTGGTCGGCAAACGGCGACGCGCCGTAGAGCATGATGCCGGGGCGCACCCAGTCAGCGCGCGTGCCACGGTAGCGCAGCAGCGCAGCGGAGTTGGCCAGACTTTGCGGATAGTTCAAGCCGGAAAAAGCCTGCTCGATGCAGAGCTGTTGATCGACCACCCCGGTGGCATCATCCGCAGTGGCGAAATGACTCATCAGGGTGATGTCGCCGACATTGGGCAAGTGCTGCAAACGCGCCAGCGCGGCCGGAAATTCTGCCGGGACAAAGCCGAGCCGGTTCATGCCGCTGTTGAGTTTGAGAAACACCGACACGGCGGCGCCCGATGTGTCCTGCGCCAGCATGTCGATCTGCGCCGCATGGTGAATCACCGGGGTGACAGCCAGCACCTGGCACAGCGCCAGATCGGCTGCCTCGAACATGCCTTCAAGCAGCATAATCGGCTTGTCCCAGCCCAGTTCGCGCAGCGTCGCCGCCTCTTGCAGCGTCACCACGGCAAAGCCATCAGCCGCCCACAATGCCGCAGCCACGCGCGCCAGCCCGTGACCGTAAGCGTTGGCCTTGACCACCGCCATGACCTTCGCCGAACCCGCGTGACGCCGCGCCACTGCCAGATTATTCTGCAACGCGGCCGCGCTGATATACGCCACCAGCGGGCGCGACAGCATCGGCGCGTTAATACTGCCCCCCGCCGCTGGTGTAGTTTTCGAACCGCGTGTGCTCGCCCAAAAAGGTCAGCCGCACGGTGCCGATCGGGCCGTTACGCTGCTTGCCGATGATGATTTCGGCGCTGCCCTTGTCCTGGCTATCGGGGTTGTAGACTTCATCGCG
>DMQT01000313.1:0-236 GCA_003455595.1 Betaproteobacteria bacterium | reverse complement strand
GTCGGACATCACCGGACGCTTGTTGGGGCGCTGTTCCAGCGAGCGGTTGAGCTGCGACAGCGCAACCAGCGGCACCTGCAACTCCTTCGCCAGACCTTTGAGCGAGCGCGAAATTTCCGAAATTTCGGTGGCACGGTTTTCACCGCTGCTCACGCTCGACATGAGCTGGATGTAATCGATGATGATCAGGCCGAGCTTGCCGCACTGGCGATGCAGGCGGCGCGCGCGCGCGCGCA
>DMQT01000003.1:5142-18192 GCA_003455595.1 Betaproteobacteria bacterium | reverse complement strand
CGCGGCCTTCGATGCCTTCGGGCACAAACTTGTCGGCAGCTTCGCTTTCCTGGAAATATCGGTCGCTGGAACCTTTTTGCATGGCGCCCAACGAACCCATGCCACGGTATGATTTATACGAACGTCCCTGGAACAGCTCGATCTCGCCCGGCGCTTCTTCGGTGCCGGCAAACAGGCCACCCAGCATCACGGCGTGCGCGCCAGCCGCCAGCGCCTTGGCGATGTCGCCGGAATAACGGATACCACCGTCAGCAATTAATTGCACACCGGTATTTTTGAGCGCTTCGGCCACATTGTGAATGGCAGTGATTTGCGGCACGCCGACACCGGCGACGATACGCGTGGTACAGATGGAACCCGGGCCGATACCGACCTTGACCGCGTCGGCGCCATGATCGGCCAGCGCCAGCGCTGCGGCAGCAGTGGCGATGTTGCCGCCAATAACCTGCACATCGGGATAATGCGTTTTGACCCATTTGACGCGGTCCAGTACGCCTTTGGAATGGCCATGCGCGGTATCGACCACGATGATGTCCACACCTGCCTCGGCCAGCGCGCTGACACGCTCTTCGGTACCGGCACCGACGCCGACCGCCGCACCCACACGCAAACGACCCAAGTCGTCTTTACAGGCGTTGGGGTGTTCGGAGGATTTCTGAATGTCTTTCACGGTAATCAAACCGCGCAGTTCAAACGCGTCGTTCACCACCAGCACGCGCTCCAGGCGGTGTTTGTGCAGCAGCGTCAGCGCTTCTTCGCGTCCTGCACCTTCTTTCACCGTGACCAGACGCTCGCGCGGCGTCATCACATTACTGACAGACTGGTCCAGATTGGTTTCAAAACGCAGGTCGCGGTTGGTCACAATGCCCACCACAACGCCGTATTCACTCACCACCGGCAAGCCTGAGATGCGGTAACGGTGCGTGATATCGAGCACGTCGCGTACGGTCATGTGGGGTGACACGGTCACCGGGTCTTTTACCACGCCGGATTCAAAACGCTTGACGCGCGACACTTCGAGCGCCTGCGCTTCCGGGGTCATATTCTTGTGTACGATGCCGAGGCCGCCTTCTTGCGCCAGCGCAATCGCCAGACGCGCTTCGGTGACGGTATCCATGGCCGCAGACAGCAGCGGGATATTAAGGGTAATGGTGCGGGTCAGGCGGGTTTGCAGGCTGACATCGCGGGGCAGAACATCGGAGTGCGCGGGGACGAGCAGGACGTCGTCGAAGGTGAGCGCTTTTTGTACGACACGCATAATTATTTCATTCCTGTGCAAAGCGCTATTATACGGCAACTCAATATGCTGCGGTTGGTCGAAAAACGGCTGGTAAAAACTTACCAAACAGCGCAAAAGCAATTGACGCCGACGAATCAAATAGCTATGTTTGCAAGTGCTGTCGCACGACACGATTGATTTACAGACTAAAATCAGAGCACTGAGGAGGATTGAAGATGAACAAGTTATTGATTATTCTGGCTGGCGCAGGTGTGCTCACTTTGGGTGGCTGTGCAAGCATGGACGATATGGCGAGCGACAGCAGCAGCCCAGCTGCCACACAGGCAGCCGCGCCGGCAATTACGCCGGAGGCACAAGCAGCACTGACACAAGCTGAGGCAGATGCAGCCGCAACTGCGAAAAACAAGGTGCAGTGGACCTCCACCGAAGCTGCTCTGAAAGCGGCACAAGCCGCTGCCAAAACCGGCGACAGTGAGGCCGTGCTGAAAAATGCCAAATTTGCCAGTGCAGAAGCCAAGCTGAGCCTGGGTCAAATGCAATATCCTTCAACCGACGTGTTCAAATAAGTCTCTGCAACATAAAAAAACGGGCACTGCGGTGCCCGTTTTTTTTTCGCCACATAGTTGGCTTACTCAGCGTCACCACCGCCTTTTTTCATTACTTTGCCCTCTTCGGCGCGTTGACGACGGACTTCTTTCGGATCGGCAATCAGCTTGCGGTAAATTTCCACCCGGTCTTTGTCGCGTAACGGGGCATCCGCCTTGGTCAGTTTGCCAAACACACCGAATTTATTCTGTTTGAGATCGATTTCCGGAAATTTATCCAACATACCGGAGGCCTCAATGGCCTGCTGCACAGTCGCACCCGGTGCCAGCCGCACTGGCAAAATCAGCTGTATGTCCGGCGTGGCATAGGCTACCTCGACGATAATCTGCGTGCTCATGATGCGCCGTAAACCTGGTCGGCTCGCTGGATGAAGGCCTCGACAAAGCTATTGGCGATGTAGCTGAACACCGGGCCGAGTACCGTATCCAGCAACTTATTGGAAAATTCGTAATGCAGCGTGAACTCTATCTTGCACGCGGTATCGGTCAGCGTTTTGAAACGCCACTCGCCGTCCAGCTGTTTGAACGGCCCGTTAAGCAACTTCATCTGGATCCGATGCGGTGCCTGATTCACGTTTTCAGTGGTGAATTGTTGTTTGATGTGCATGTAGTCGATGTGGATCGTTGCTACCGTGCTGTGTTCGTCGCGTAATTTCACGTCGGTGCCGCCGCACCACGGCAGGAATTCCCGGTAGTGTTCGATCCCGTCAACCAATTCAAACATCTGCTGGGCGGAATGTCCGACCAATACGCTTTTATTCACTACTGCCATTGTCTGGAAAGCCTGCAAAAACTGGTAAAATACACGATTGACGTCTGAAAAACCAACCGGAAATCGCAACCGGAAATCCTCATGAGCATTGCCCAGAATAAAAAAGCCTTCCACGATTATTTCATCGAGGACAAATTCGAAGCCGGCCTGATGTTAGTAGGCTGGGAGGTGAAAGCCATCCGTGCCTCGCGCGTGCAGCTCAAGGAAGCGTATGTGGTGATCAAGAACGGCGAGGTTTTCCTGATCGGCGCACACATCAGCCCGCTCGCCACTGCCTCGACCCACGTCCACCCGGATGCGACGCGCAGCCGCAAGCTGCTGCTGCACGCCGAAGAAATCAGCAAACTGATCGGCAAGGTCGAGCGCGCAGGCTACACGCTGGTGCCCATCGACCTGCATTTCACACGCGGCCGCATCAAGCTGCAAATCGGCCTGGCCAAGGGCAAAAAACAGCACGACAAACGCCAGGCCAGCAAAGAGCACGACACCGACCGCGAGATCCAGCGCGTGATGCGCAACAAGGTTTAATGCGTCCGCATCATGTCGCCGTGCGCAGCGTCTGCAACGGCGGCACCCGGCTGATGCCCCACAATCCGGCCATCCCCGCCAGTGCCACGCCTGCACTGCCCACCCCGCCCGCCAGCAGCCACATGCCGGGATTGAAGTGATACGGCAAGTGGAATACCTGGCTGCTCAACACCCAGCCGATCAGGCTCGCCCCGCCCGCCGCCAGCACCCCGGCGAACAAGCCAATCAGGGCAAATTCCACCGACTGCGCCAGCAGCAATTGCCCGCGACGAGCGCCCAGCACGCGCCACAGCGCGGTTTCCAGCGCGCGTTCGTCGCGCGTGGCAGCGAGCGCTGCATACAACACCACCAAACCGGACGCCAGGCTGAAAATGAACACAAACTGTACCGCAGCGCTGACCCGGTCGAGCATGTCCTGCACCGTTTTCAACACCGCCGACACGTCAATCACGGTCAGGTTGGGGAAGCGCTTCACCATGTCATTGAGCGCGCCCGTTTGCGCCGCCGGTAAATAAAAACTGGTGATATAACTGGCGGCGGTGTCCTGCAACAAAATCGGGCTGGCAAGTACAAAAAAGTTGACCCGGAAGCTGTCCCAGTTGACCTTGCGCAAACTGGTGATGCGCGCGCTGACGGGCGTCCCGGCCACGTCAAAGCTCAGGGTGTCGCCCAGCTTCAGGTGCAGCTTGTCGGCAATGCCCTGCTCTACCGAAAACTGCGGCGCAGCGTCAGCACCCTGCCAGCCACTGCCCGCCACCAGCGAGTTATCGCTGGGCAATTGGTCAGAATAAGACAGGTTGAATTCGCGCTCTGCCAGCCGCCGCGTTTGCGTGTCCTGATACTGCGCCGCATCAAACGCACGCCCGTTGATGGCGGTGATGCGCCCGCGAATCATCGGATGCAGGGTAATACCGGTCAGCTGTTTAGCTTTAAAAAACGCCTGCACCGACGTGAGCTGATCGGGCTGGACATTGATGATGAAACGGTTCGGCGCATCGGCGGGCAGGCTGGCGTGCCAGTCCTTGAGCAGATCGCCGCGCACCACGGTTAGCAGCAGCAAGGCGAGCATACCCAGTGTAAACGCGGCAATCTGGATCACGCTGCCGCCGGCACGTCGGCGCAAATTGAGCAAACCCTGGCGTGCGCTACTGCGCATGCGTGCGCCTAACCAACCCGCCGCCAGCACCAGAAACCACGACAACAGCGCCGTCACCAGCAGCGTGACGCCGATGCCCGCCAGCACCAGCAGCGTCAGACGCGTGTCGTTGACTTGCCAGAACAGCAGCGCACTGAGCGCGGCAAAACCGGCCAGATAGGTCAGCACCCCCATACGATTCAGACCGCTGTCGTCGCGCCGCAAAATACGCAGTGCCGGTATCCGGCGCAGCGCAAACAGCGTGGGCAGACTGAAGCCCGCCAGCAATACCATACCCGCCAGCGCAGCACGCGCGAAAGGCAGCCAGTCGGCAGGCGGCAGCACCAGATTGGCCAGCTTGCCGAGCATGGCAGCGAGCACGGCTTGACCGACGTATCCCAAAGCGATCCCGGCCGCTGCCGCAATCACGCCCAGCACCATGATTTGCACGGCATACAGCGTAACGATATTGCGCTGGCTGGCACCGAAACAGCGCATCAACGCGCAGGCATCCAGATGGCGGCGTAAAAAATGGCGTGACGAGAGCAAAATTGCCACCGCTGCCAGCATCACCGAGAGCAATACCGACAGGCCGAGATAGCGTTCCGCCTTGTCGAGCACGCTGCGGATCTCAGGCCGCGCATCGCGCACGGTGAGCACGCGTTGGCCGCGGGCCAGTTGGGGTGTAAGCCAGGCGCGATAGGTTTCAAGCGCCCCGCCCTGGCCGGCCACCAGCAAGCGGTAATTGACCCGACTGCCGGTTTGTATCAGGCCGGTGGCGGGCAAATCCGCCTCGTTCATTAACAGGCGCGGCGCGAGATTGAAAAAATCGCCGCCACGGTCTGGTTCCGAGGTCAGAATCGCTGCCACTTTGAATTTGGCATAGCCCAATTGCAGCGCTTGCCCGACACTCACATTCAGGGCGTTGGCCAGGCGCGCCTCCAGCCATACACTGCCTGGTGCCGGGATGCCGTCGGCGGGGTGATCGGGTGCGCTGGGGCTGTCAGCAATGCGCAACTGGCCACGCAGGGGGTAACCGGCACTCACTGCTTTGACCTCGGCCAGATGGTTGACTTCGCCCGCCGTCACCATGCTCGGGAATTGTGCCGTTTGCGCGGTATGCAAACCGTCCTGCCGGGCTTGGCTGATGAGTCGGTTAGCCGGCGTCTGGTCGGATACCACGACCAGATCGGCACCCAGCAAACGGTTGCTCTCCTGCGCCAGCGCCAGCCGCATACGCGAGCTGAAACCATCCACCGACGCCAGTGCCGCCACCGCAATCAACACCGCCAGACCGAGCACGCGCAACTCGCCCGCACGCCACTCGCGCGTCAACATGCGCAGCGCCAGCTGCACTATTTTCATGCCGCCAAGTCCAATTGCCCGGCGCGCAGTTGCAGGCGACGACCGCAGCGGGCCGCCAGTTGCGCGTCATGCGTGACCAGGATCAGGGTAGTGCCCTGCTCGCGATTCAATTCAAACAGCAATTCAATCACACGACCGCCGGTGTCGGCATCAAGATTGCCGGTCGGCTCATCCGCCAGCAACAGCGCCGGGTTGACGGCAAAGGCGCGGGCAATCGCGACGCGTTGCTGCTCGCCACCGGACAGCTGGCTGGCGCGGTGACGTTCGCGCTCACCCAACCCCACGCGTGCTAGCCAGTGACGCGCCCGTTCGCGTGCGTCGCTGGCGCCATTCAACTCCAGCGGCAACATCACATTTTCCAACGCACTCAGCATGGGCAACAACTGGAACGACTGAAATACAAAACCTATCAACTCGCCACGCAACTTCGCCCGCCCATCCTCGTCCAATTGGCTGAGTGCCTGCCCGGCGATCCAGACTTCACCTGCACTCGGCAGATCCAGTCCGGCAAGCAAGCCCAGCAGGGTGGATTTGCCCGAGCCGGATGCGCCGATGATGGCGACTGATTCGCCGCGCAGGATATCGAAACTCATGGGATGCAGGATGGTCAAGGCAGCGTCATTCAGGCTGACTTGTCGGGTCAGCTGGTTAACCCGCACAATGACACTAGAATCTGGAGAAATCATGAAGTGGGTAGGCTCAGTCTTGTTTTGGTTTGGTTTACTGGTTACCGGTAGCGCGGAAGCGGCACCGGTCATTCTGGTATTTGGTGACAGCCTCTCCGCGGGGTATGGCTTATCCGCCAGTCAAAGCTGGCCCAGTTTGTTGCAAAAACGGCTCACCACCGAGCGCAAAAATTACTTCGTCGTCAATGCCAGTATCAGCGGCGAAACCAGTGCAGGTGGGCTGTCTAGACTGCCCATCGCGCTGGCACAGCACCAGCCCGCCATCGTCATCATTGAACTCGGCGCCAACGACGGTTTGCGTGGTTTGGCAGTGCAAGACATGCAAAAAAACCTCAATCGCATGGTCGCACTGGCTAAACAACACCACGCCAAAGTATTGCTGATCGGTGTACGCTTGCCGCCCAATTACGGCATAGACTATACGCAAAAGTTCCAGCAGGTGTTTGTCGCGGTCGCGCACCAACAAAAAATGGCGTTCCTGCCGTCGCTGTTAAACGGCATAGAAACGAACCCGGCGTTGTTCCAGGCCGATGGTTTTCATCCTATTGCCAGTGCTGAAGTCACGGTGCTGGATACCGTCTGGCATGCGCTGTTACCGCTGCTCAAGCACTGAACCGGTGTGAGGCACTGCTAACTAAGGCTTTGATAGATTGAACAAATCGGGTAGTCGAAAACGGCGTCCAGTGCTATG
This sequence comes from Betaproteobacteria bacterium, assembly GCA_003455595.1. Classification (GTDB taxonomy): domain Bacteria; phylum Pseudomonadota; class Gammaproteobacteria; order Burkholderiales; family Sulfuriferulaceae; genus Sulfuriferula. The sequence goes on along the minus strand of DMQT01000003.1, from coordinate 11,170 downwards.
CTCAACCAATGTCGATTTCAACAGTAAAGTAATAAAGTACAGGGGGCATTGGATGCGAGAGGTGGTTATGAATTTACCTAGCTATGAAGTCGAGTTTATCCCGATTGAAAGGCGCCTGAATGAACGGCGCAGTCCAATCGCACAACTGCAGCGAAATGAACCTTATCTGGGCGTGGACCGGCGCGCAGAAGCGGGACGCCGCGCGTCCGACGAAGCGGCGTATCAGGCGTTTTTAAGCAAACTCAACTGACGCGGAATATCAACGCACCAGCACCGTACTGGTACCTGCCTGTAACTGCCCGATGGCGCAGGCGTATTCAAAACCTTGCGCCTTGAATACCGCCAACACCGCCGCCGCTGCCTCCGGCGCGCAGGCGACCAACAAACCGCCACTGGTCTGCGGATCGCTCAGCAGATTTTTTTGCCACTCTGGCAACGTCGCTTCAAGTTGCACATCATGGCCGTAGCTCTGCCAGTTACGCGCTGCAGCCCCCGTCACATAGCCCTGTTCTGCCAGTGCACGCGCCTCGCTCCAAAATGGCAAGCGCGCAAAGTCGATCTCGGCACGCAGCTTTGACCCACGGCACACTTCCAGCAAATGCCCGAGCAGCGCAAAACCGGTGACGTCGGTCATGGCATGCACGCCCTCCATTTCAGCCAACTGGCTGCCGGGCGTATTCAACTGTGTGGTGCTGGCCAGCATCTGCGCATAACCCGCATCGGATAGCTCGCCTTTTTTCAGCGCGGCGCTCATTACGCCCACGCCTAGCGGCTTGCCCAGAATCAACACATCGCCCGCGCGTGCCTGGTCATTACGCTTGACGCGTTTTGGGTGAACCACGCCGATTGCGACCAGGCCATAAATCGGTTCCTGCGCGTCGATCGAGTGGCCGCCGGCAATAGGAATGCCCGCCGCAGTACATACCGACTCCCCACCCGCGAGGATTTGCTGAATGGTTTCGACCGGCAACTTGCCGATCGGCATGCCGACGATGGCAAGCGCAAAAATCGGCGTACCGCCCATGGCGTATACATCGGAAATGGCATTGGTGGCCGCGATGCGACCAAAATCAAACGCGTCGTCCACAATCGGCATGAAAAAATCGGTGGTGGCAACAATCGCCTGGCTGTCATTCAGCTGATACACCGCCGCGTCGTCGCTAGATTCGGTACCGACCAATAACGCCGGTGGCAACAGATGTTTGGCACCCGAGCGGGTTAGAATTTCCGACAATACCGCCGGGGCGATTTTGCAACCGCAGCCGCCGCCGTGCGAAAACTGGGTCAGTCGGATGGCAGGCTGCGCCAAGGAGTCGTTCATTGTTGTTACCCTCTCGTATAAACTGCTTGATTCGATTCATTGCACCAACATCATGAAACTGGCACCGTCTGCAAACGTAGCACAGCTGTCTGAATTTGACGAGATTATCGACGTCCGTTCACCCGGTGAATTTGCCTTGGATCATATTCCCGGCGCGCTGAATTTTCCGGTGCTGGACGACGCCGAGCGCGTCCGTATCGGTACACTTTACAAGCAGGTTTCCGCATTCGACGCCAAAAAAATCGGTGCGGCGCTGGTGTCGCACAACATTGCACGCCATATCGAAACTCACTTCATCGACAAGCCGCGCACCTGGAAACCTTTGATATATTGCTGGCGCGGCGGCAATCGCAGTGGCGCGATGGCGCACATTCTCAAACAAATCGGCTTTGACGTGGCGCAACTCGAAGGCGGTTACAAGGCCTATCGTGCATCGGTCGTGGCTGATCTGGCGCGCTTACCCGCGCAGTTTCACTTTCGCGTGGTATGCGGCCCAACCGGCTCGGGCAAGAGCCGCCTGTTACAGGCGCTGGCAGAAGCCGACGCACAAGTGCTTGATCTGGAAGGCCTGGCTGCCCATCGCGGCTCAGTGCTCGGCAATCTGCCCGACGCGCCGCAACCGACGCAAAAAATGTTCGACAGCCAGTTAAGCTGGACGCTGAAGCAGTTTGACCCGACCCAGCCGGTGTATGTGGAAGCCGAAAGCAAGAAAATCGGCGTATTACGCGTACCGGATGCGTTGCTGGCACAGATGCGAGCGGGCGAATGTGTGCGTATCGAAGTTGCGACGCCACTCAGGGTGGCATTATTAAAGCAGGAATATGTGCACTTTTTGAACGACCCGGCGGCATTGCAAGCCAAGCTCGATTGCCTGGTCGGCCTCTACGGCCATGAAGTCATCGCCCACTGGAACGCACTGGCGGCGCAGCATGCCTGGGATGAACTGGTGTTATTGCTGTTGCAGTACCACTACGACCCGGCTTATGCCAAATCCACGCTGCGCAATTTTCCCGCTTATACGCAAACCCCGGCGGTGCTGATCGACGACATCAGCCCAGCCGGTTTTAGTGCCGCCGCAAAACAGATACACACGCAGCCTTGACGCGCGGCGATCCGGTGCTAGGTTTAATAATGCAACAATTACTTAACCCGACATCCGCAAGCACATTAGCTAAACAGCACATTTAAATCAGATGCTTGAAACTGAAATATTATAAACAGCTTTAATATATTTTCGGCCTGCTTGGGCTGTTTTGTGTGCCTGCTTGCGCGTCATTGATGGATGAAAAGAGGAAACATGACCACTACCTGGATCGTCGTTGCCAATGCCAGTCTTGCATTTCTCTATGCCAACTCCGGTCCCAAACAGGGCCTAAAACTCATCAAGGAAATCGCTCATCCTGCCAGCCGTGAAAAAGCCTCGGCATTGGTCACCGATCGCCCCGGCCATAATCCCGGCTCGGGCAACGGCCATGGTTCGTTTGTATCCGCCACCGATCCGAAACAGCATGAAGCCGACCTTTTCGCACTGGAATTGTCCAAAACGCTGGAATCGGGTCGTGCCGCGAATCATTATGAACGGCTGATTATGGTCGCATCTTCACCTTTTATCGGGGTGCTCAACCAGCGCCTGACCGGTCATGTACGTAATCTGGTCAGCGATACCATAGAAAAGGATTACACCCGCGTCACGCCAAAACAATTGAGCGGACATCTGGAACACTGCATCTATCTGTAAGCATCTGCCCCACCTGCCTGCAGGTGGGGGTGTCACACTAACGGCCAGCGCCGCATCACGCGATAGCTAGCGCCCTTATCCGTGGTTTCCGATTGCACCAGAACAAACTCGCGTACCTGCCAATACAATGCCTGGGGAGGCTGTACAAGCGCTTTGCAGTGGGCTTTTCTCAATAGCGTAATGTGCGGAGCGAACGGTTTGCTGTCGTCAAAAGCCAGGCCGGCGTCGTTGAGCGCGGCATGCAAGTGACTGACCAGACGGCCGAGCGCCTCGGGCGGCTGGCTTGTGCCTGCCCAGAGTAGCTGATTGCGGCGCCAGTAGCCGAGTTGATCGACTTGCCAATCGAATGCCGGTGTACTGACCCGTACCGCTGCGGCGTATAGCGCTTCTAATCGGTCAGCCGGCAGCGCCCCGATAAACGCCAGGGTGAGGTGGATGGTTTCCGGGCGCACGCCACGCCCGCCGCAACCGGCGTTGAGATCGCTTCCCATATTGTGCAGCGCGGTTTGCAACGCGCTGTCCGGCCACAACGCAAAAAACACACGCAGCGTGGTGGCTTGTTTATCCACTAACGTGCCGCGTCAGCAAACACACCGCTTCGGCGGCGATGCCTTCGCCACGCCCGGTAAAACCGAGTTTTTCCGTGGTGGTGGCCTTGACGTTAACAGCCTCCGCTGCAACTCCCAAATCTGCCGCGATGTTGGCCTGCATCAGCGCAATATGCGGTGCCATTTTCGGTGCCTGAGCGATGATGGTGGTATCTACATTGACCACGCCATACCCGCGTTCGTCCAGCAGACGCGCCACTTCGCGCAATAATTGGCGGCTGTCGATACCTTTGAAACGTATGTCGGTGTCGGGGAAATGACGGCCGATGTCACCCAGCCCCGCCGCGCCCAGCAGCGCATCGCAAATCGCGTGCAGCAAAACATCGGCATCGGAATGCCCGGCCAGACCAAACGGATACGCAATCTCCACGCCGCCGATAATGAGTTTGCGCTGCTCGGCAAAGGCGTGCACGTCAAAACCATGGCCAATACGTAAATCAGTCATGCGGGTTCTCCAGGATCAAACGTGCCAGATGCAGGTCGCGCGGGTAAGTCACTTTGAAATTGCTGTTGTCCGCCGCCACCAGCAAAGGGCGATGACCCAGCGCCTCGATTGCGCTTGCCTCGTCGGTAATCATGGCCGCATCAGCCTGCTGCAACGCCTGCAGCAGCATGGCATGGCGGAACATCTGCGGTGTTTGTGCCTGCCACAAACCTGCGCGAGGCTCGGTGGCGCTGACACGCTGCGTCGCATCGGCGCGTTTGAGCGTATCGGCCACCGGCACCGCAAGCAAGCCGCCTACCGGGTCATTGCCCGCCGCATCCAGCAGGTGCTCAAGCTGTGCCGCCGATAGACACGGACGCGCGGCATCATGCACCAGTACCCAGTCTTGCGCCGCCACCTCGCCTGCCATCGCCGCCAGACCGTTGCGCACGCTGTCGGCACGGGTGGCGCCACCGTAGCGCAATACTGTCAGCCTGGGTGCAAATTCGCACCAGTCGTAGCTGTCCCAGCGCTTGTCTTCGGCGGCAATCACCACATACACGCGGCGAATGCGGGGTGTCTCCACGAACCGCCGCAAAGCGTGATAAATCATCGGCTTGCCCGCCAGTTCAAGATACTGTTTGGGCAAGCACTCACCCATGCGGGTGCCGCTGCCCGCTGCAGGAATCAGGGCGTAATGTTCAGGCATGGTTCGCATACGTAAAGACGCCGATTATCCGGCGAGAGCCTAGCGTAGCGCAAGCAATGCCATTGGAACCCGGCGTAGCGCAAGCCACGCAATTTTCGCAATGGCCTATTGTAAAAACGGGGACAAGCGCCATATCCATCACATCAGTAAGGTTTATCAAGGAAGCAGCATGTCTATCAAAATTCGTCCGGCCGCCGTTGCCGGATTGTTCTACCCGGCCGAAGCCACGCTGCTGGCCGGCCAGGTGCAGGCTCTACTGGAAAATGTCCACCCTCCAGAGGAAATGCATGCGCCCAAGGCGCTAATCGTGCCTCACGCCGGTTATGTCTATTCCGGCGCCATAGCCGCCAGTGCCTACGCCCGGTTGCGCTCGCTACGCGGCAAGGTGCACCGCGTGGTGCTGCTGGGGCCGGTACACCGGGTGCCGGTGCACGGTTTGGCACTGCCGAGCGTCCGCGCGTTTGCCAGTCCTTTGGGCGAAGTGATGCTGGATATGGAGGCGATAGCGACACTGGCCGATTTGCCGCAAGTCACAGTAAACGATGCTTGCCATGCCCAAGAGCACGCGCTGGAGGTACACCTGCCGTTTCTGCAAAGCGTGCTGGGAGAGTTCAAACTGATCCCGCTGGCGGTAGGCGACGCCAGCCCTGCGCAAGTGGCCGAGGTGTTGGAACGGCTATGGGGCGGCGATGAAACCCTGATTATGGTGAGTTCCGACCTTTCTCACTACCTGCCCTACACCATCGCGCAACATCTGGATGCAACAACCGCCCAGGCCGTGCTCGATCTCCGCACTGATCTCAGTCACGAGCAGGCGTGCGGTGCCACGCCAATCAACGGCTTGCTGCAGGCGGCTCAACGCCATGGCCTACAAGCGGAACTGCTCGACTTGCGCAACTCCGGCGATACCGCCGGTGACAAAAGCCGGGTGGTGGGCTACGCCGCCTTTGCTTTCTATGAGGATGAAGACCATGACCGCTGAACTGGGAACAACCCTGCTTGGCATTGCGCGTGCGACCATTACCGATGCCTTGGGTAGTGCGACGCGTGCGGATGAATCCGCACCGCGCTTGCACGTACCCGGCGCCAGCTTCGTTACGCTGACCCAGCAGGGCGAGCTGCGCGGCTGTATCGGCACGTTGGGAGCGCACCGTTCGCTGCTGGCAGACGTCAAAGCCAACGCGCTGGCGGCGGCGTTCCGCGATCCGCGTTTCGGACCATTGCAGCA
>DMQT01000003.1:4608-5058 GCA_003455595.1 Betaproteobacteria bacterium | reverse complement strand
GCGAGGCGGGCGCGCTGGCGGCATTGCGTCCCGGCATCGATGGCGTGGTGCTCGAATACCGCCACTACCGCAGTACCTTCCTGCCCCAGGTGTGGGAACAATTGCCGGAGCCGGGATTGTTCCTGGCCCAGTTGAAACGCAAGGCCGGTCTGCCAGCGGATTTCTGGGCAGAGGATATCCGCCTGTCGTGCTATAGCGTAAGCAAATGGAGGGAAAGCGAGCAACTATGAGCACCCCAATGACAACCGAATCCGGCTACCCTGCCCGCTACTGGCATTTTATCGAGGACGGCCGCATTCAGTGTGACCTGTGCCCGCGCGACTGCAAGTTGCACGAGGGACAGCGCGGCGCCTGCTTCGTGCGCCAGCGCGTCGGCGACCAGATGGTTCTGACCACTTACGGGCGCTCCTCGGGCTTTTGCGTTGACCCCATCGAGAAGAAGCCGCTCAA
>DMQT01000003.1:338-4531 GCA_003455595.1 Betaproteobacteria bacterium | reverse complement strand
ATTTTTGCCGAATACGCCATGGACGTGGCAGATGCCTGCCATGCGCGCGGCATCAAAACCGTTGCGGTGACCGCCGGCTACATGCACGATCAGCCACGGCACGACTTCTACGCCAAAATGGATGCCGCCAACGTGGACCTGAAAGCCTTCACCGAGGATTTCTACTTCAAGCTCACCGGCTCTCAATTGCAGCCGGTGCTGGACACGCTGGTGTACCTCAGGCATCACACCGATGTGTGGTTCGAGATCACCACCCTCCTCATCCCGGGCAAGAACGACTCGGATGAGGAACTCAGCGCCATGAGCCAGTGGATCATGCGCGAACTGGGGCCGGACGTGCCGTTGCACTTCACCGCCTTCCACCCCGACTACAAGATGGAAGACCTGCCGGCCACCCCGCCCGCGACGCTCACCCGTGCCCGCGACATCGCCCTGCGCGCCGGTCTGCGCTATGTGTATACCGGCAACGTCTACGATCCGGCGGGCGGCACCACGGCCTGCCCTGCCTGTCATTCCGCGCTCATCGTGCGCGACTGGCACCAGATCATCCAGTACCGACTCACTCCGGAAGGCCATTGCCCGGATTGCGGCGCCCAGGTAGCCGGTCGTTTCGAGGCATTTACCAGCCAGTTCGGGCGACGGCGCATTCCCATCGCCATCAATATGGCTGCGCGCTGAAAATGGACTAAGCTACCAGCACTACAACTCAAACCCCGTTGAGGAGACCGAGCATGGCGTATCAGGACGATTTGCAGGCAACCATCAATGACGTGTCGCAAAGCGGACGCGGCATACTCGCGGCGGATGAAAGTTCACCGACCATTGCCAAACGCTTTCGCGCCATTGACGTCGAATCCACTGAAGACACCCGGCGCATCTGGCGTAGTTTGCTGTTGACCGCACCGGGACTGGGCCAATATATCAGCGGTGTCATCCTGTTTGAGGAAACCCTGAACCAGCAAACCGAGATGGGCACACCACTGGCAGCGGCTGCCTGGAGCCAGAAAATTGTCCCCGGCATCAAAGTAGACAAAGGCAAAGTTCCGCTGGCGCTATGCCCGGGCGACTTCATCACCGAAGGGCTGGACGGCCTAGCGGCGCGGCTCAAAGGCTATTGGGATCAGGGCGCGCGCTTTGCCAAGTGGCGTGAAGTCTATGCCATTGCCGACGCCATCCCCAGTGCATCCGGCATGGACGCCAATGCGGAAATGCTGGCGCGCTATGCTGCGGTGTGCCAAAGCGAAGGCATCGTACCCATCGTCGAGCCCGAAGTGCTGATGGACGGCAATCACACCCTCGCGCGCTGCGCCGAAGTCACCGAAGCAGTGCTGCACGCGGTATTTCACGCCCTGCAGCGCCATCACGTGGTGCTTGAGCACATGCTGCTGAAACCCAACATGGTGCTGCCCGGTACGGCGCAAGCCAAAGCCAGCCCCGAAGAAATCGCCGAAGCCACCCTCAAGGTACTTCGCCGCAGCGTGCCTGCGGCAGTGCCCAGCATCCATTTCCTCTCCGGCGGGCAGTCTCCGGAAGAAGCCACCGCCAACCTCAACGCCGTGAATTGCGCGGACGGAACAGCGCCGTGGCGGCTCAGCATCTCGTATGGTCGGGCCTTGCAGCAGCCCGCACTACACGCCTGGAACGGCAAGACCGAAAATATGCAAGCCGCCCAGCAGGCGTTGCTCAAACGCGCCCGCCTGAACAGTCTGGCGATGCGCGGCGCTTACACACCGGATATGGAAGCAAGCTAAAGACCGTTTCATGCGTCATCACATACAGGGAGAGCCCGATGCCTGCTATTACCCCCATCGTCGTCACAACCGATTTTTCCGCCGCCGCCAACCACGCCATACAGCGCGCAGCGTATATCGCCGCGCAGTGCCAAGCCGAACTGTGCGTGTTACACGTGGTGCACCCACTGGATTTGTATCCAGGGGTGGAGCTGCCGTCCGGTTTCCTGATGCAGCAAGAACAGGCGCTAGAGGTGCAGGGCGAAACCCAGCTCGAAGCGCTGGCCGCCAGCCTGCACGAACGCTTCAACATTGCCGTGACGGCCGCCACGCGCATCGGCCGCGTCCACACGGAAATCGTTGATTATGCCGCGCATATCAACGCCGCTTTACTGGTGCTTGGGGCGCGCGGCGAGCACAACGCCCTGATGAATCTGCTGTTAGGCTCCACTATCGAGCGCGTAGCGCGACTGGCTGCCTGCCCGGTGCTGATCGTCAGAAACCCGGACACAGCGCCCTACCAGCAAGTCATCGCAGCGCTGGATTTTTCAGCAGCATCGCGCGATGCGCCCGCATGGGCTCGTACCCTTGCACCAGATGCACGCATTGAGATAGTGCATGTTTACGATAGCGCGCAGGATGTGCGGATGCGCCGGACAGGCGTAATGGAAGACTGGATTCTGAGCCAGCGCGAGCAAGCGCTCAGCGCAGCGGAATTGCAACTGGGCGCGCTGCTGACGGCACTCGGCGACGAGCGCATCACTCGCAAAGTGCTGACCGGCTATCCACCGACCGAACTTTGCGCGCGCCAGGCCGCATTGCCTGCCGACCTGATCGTCCTCGGGCGGCACGGCAAGCATCGCGTGAAGGAATGGCTGCTGGGCAGCGTCAGCAAGAACGTCGCCCAGGCGGCAAGCTGCGACGTACTGCTGTTGGACCTGCAGCCCGAGCAACGCGCCCAGTAGGCCGAGCATGGCTGCGCGCCCGCATGAGCGCATGGCACACCATCAGGCACGTCATGTTGGCGGTGCGCTACCTCGCGCGGCAGGTGCAGCGCCGCAGGGTGACATGAATTCAGCTCTGCGCAGCGACGTCCGCCCGCGCGAACTGTGGGGCTGGGCGATGTATGATTTCGCCAATTCCGGTTACACCACCGTGGTTCTCACCGCGCTGTTCAACGCCTACTTCGTTACCGTCGTGGCGGGCAATGCACCCTGGGCCACACTCGCGTGGACGGCCGCGCTGTCGGTGTCATACGCGCTGATCGTTGCAAGCGCGCCGATCATCGGTGCCTTCGCCGACCGCCATGCCGCGAAAAAACGGCTGCTGGTCATCACCACCCTTGGCTGTGTGCTGTTCACCGGGCTGCTGTATTTCGCCCAGACCGGCACCCTGTGGTTCGCCCTGGCATGCGTGATTATGTCCAACTTCTTTTTTGGCACGGGCGAGAATCTGATCGCAGCGTTTCTGCCGGAGATTGCCCGCGTTCGCAGCCTGGGCAGAGTCTCCGGCTGGGGCTGGAGCCTAGGCTACATAGGCGGTCTGACCGCGCTTGGTCTGTGCCTGATGTATGTCACCTGGGCACAAGCGCAGGGCCAGATCGCCGCGCAGTTCGTGCCGGTGACCATGCTGATGACCGCCGGCCTGTTCGCACTGTCCAGCCTGCCGACTTTCCTGCTGCTGCGTGAGCGCGCGCTGCCGCGCCCGACCCAGGAGATCAGGTCCGGGAATGCCTGGCGCGCAGTACGGCAAAGCCTGCACCTGCTGCGCCTGCTCCCTGACCTGCGCCGGTTTCTGGTTTATACGCTGTTTTATCAGGCCGGCATTCAGGCGGTGATTATCCTGACGGCCGTCTACGCCCATCAAGCAATGGGCTTCACGCTGCGTCAGACCCTGATTGATTATCGTGGTCAACATCACGGCAGCCGTGGGCGCCTTTCTGTTCGGCTATTTGCAGGACCGTATCGGCCATGTGCGCGCGATTGCGCTGACGTTGGTGGGCTGGATCACGACCATCCTGCTGGCCTGGGCAGCGCGCGAGCCGACATTGTTCTGGGTCGCGGCAAATCTTGCCGGAGCGTGTCTGGGCGCCACGCAGTCTGCCAGCCGCGCCCTGATGGGCGTGCTGACGCCGCCTTCATGCCTGGCGGAATTCTATGGGTTCTGGGGGCTGGTGGTGAAACTCGCCTCCATCGTCGGACCGCTCACCGGCAGCTATTTCGTGATCGGCCTGTTCCTGCTCCCCGGTGTGCGGGTGGCGCGTGGTCGACACGCGGCGCTGCGCGTCGACCGGCTTGATCGCATCCCGATATCCAACCCGACGCGAAATAATGCGTCATGAATGAAAGGTAGACCATGACAAGCACCCAACTGGTACACATCCCGGCAGACGACGTGCACATCGAGGGCATGCTGGAATTGCCGGAACACGCGGCGGGCATCGTCCTGTTCGCCCATGGCAGC
>DMQT01000003.1:0-163 GCA_003455595.1 Betaproteobacteria bacterium | reverse complement strand
TCAACCGCCACGCCGCCGCACACATGCACTGCCATACAGAACTGGTGATCATCCCAGGTGCCACCCATCTGTTCGAGGAACCCGGCACCCTGGAGGAAGTGGCGCGCCAGGCGGCAGCCTGGTTTGGACATTACTTCACACCCCAGACCAGTTGAGCTATAAA
>DMQT01000257.1:993-5692 GCA_003455595.1 Betaproteobacteria bacterium | reverse complement strand
GCGTGCATGCATGGCAGCACATGGAAGGGCGACGGGGCGAAGCTTTTGCGCGCGCTTGCCGATGTGCTGTCGCCATAATCCCGCGCCCAACATGGCGTTCGAGAGGGACGCGCCAAAAGGGGCGCGCCCCTCAACTTAAACGTTGGGCGTCTTGATATTGCTGCATCTACAACCGCAGGAGAAAACATAATGCAAAAGGGGTACTGGATTGTTCGTGTCGATGTAACTGACCAAGAGCAATTCAAAGCATACGCAGCGGCGAACGCCGAAGCACTCAAGAAATATGGCGCTCGGTTTCTGGCGCGGGCTGGTCGTTTTGAGGTTCCAGAAGGAACAACCAGAACCCGCAACACCATCGTCGAGTTTCCCTCTTACCAAGCCGCTCTCGACTGCTGGAACTCACCCGAGTACCAAGCCGCTCTCCATCTCCGGCTGCCCGCATCGACAATCGATCTCGTAATTGTTGAAGGCTACGACGGCCCGCAGCCGTCTTGAACTATATGGCACCCCCTTCGGCTACTCAGACGCCCAACCCATCATTCCACCGNNGCCGCGCAGGCCGGTGAATTCAGACGTTAGATCTCACCAGGGAATCAAAGGATCGCAATGACACAGCTGCTCGAGGACCTGACCCTCATCACCGCGAAGACACTCGAGCACTACAACGAGCGCGCCGTCGAGTTCTGGGAAGGCACGCGCGACCACGATGTGAAGCAGAACATCGAGGCGCTGCTGCGGCACATTCGCGGTACGCCACCGTTTCACATACTTGATTTCGGCTGCGGCCCGGGGCGTGACCTGGTGGCGTTTCGCGCGCTAGACCACGAGCCGATCGGCCTCGAAGGCTCCCCGCCGCTCGCCGCCATGGCGCGCAAGCACAGCCGCTGCGAAGTCTGGGAGCAGGATTTTCTCGCGCTGAGGCTTCCCCCCGGGCGCTTCGACGGCATCTTTGCCAACGCCTCGCTGTTTCACGTGCCACGCCAAGAACTGCCGCGCGTGCTGAGAGAATTGCATGCGGCGCTCAAGCCCGATGGCGTGCTCTTTACTTCGAACCCCCGGGGGAATAACGAGGAGGGCTGGAATCGCGGGCGGTATGGGGCCTATCACGACCTCGAATCATGGCGCGCGTTTCTTGAAACGGCAGGGTTCGCGGGGTTGGAGCACTACTATCGTCCGCCGGGGTTACCGCTCGAGCGACAGCCTTGGCTAGCAAGCATATGGCGGAAGAGCGGTGTATCCGGTCAGATCTAACAATGCGATGGAGCGGACCGTGAAAGGGCATGGCTTCGTTTACGACTGGTGTGTGGCCGCTCAACTCGGTCGTTAAACCGCAGGCAATGGAGTCAGCTATGAACAACCTCGAATCTGACAAGGTCTTCGCCGGCTCAATCCCCAGGCTCTACGAGGAATATCTCGTTCCGCTGATCTTTGAGCCGTACGCTGGCGGGTTCGCGGAGCGCTTGGTTTCTCGAAAACTTAATCGGGTACTCGAAGTTGCAGCCGGGACCGGCGTCGTCACACGCCATCTTGCTTCCCTGTTGCCTAACGATATTTCCATCGTAGCCACAGACCTAAGTCGGCCGATGCTGGACTTGGCCTCCGAGGTGGGTACGTCGCGTTTTGTCGAATGGCGGCAGGCTGACGCCATGCAACTGCCCTTCGAAGATGAATCGTTTGACGCAGTGGTATGTCAGTTTGGGGTGATGTTCTTTCCCGACAAGTCAAAAGCTTTCGCGGAAGCTCGGCGAGTTCTGAAGGCTGGTGGTGTACTGTTATTCAGCGTGTGGGATCGAATCGAGGAGAACGAATTCGCCGACACGGTAACAACCGCCCTCGAGTCGATTTTTCCCGACGATCCCCTGCGTTTCATGACGCGTACGCCCCATGGCTACTACGACGTCGCAACCATTCAAAAAGACCTGCAGAACGGCGGCTTTGTCACTACGCCATACATCGATACGATTGCCGCAAGAAGTATCGCGGCGTCTGCAAGAATTCCGGCACTGGCATTCACCCAAGGCACGCCCCTCCGCAATGAAATCGAAGCGCGAAACAAGTCGCTTCTCGGCCGCGCGACGGAGGTCGCCGAGAACGCCATCGCCAGAAGGTTCGGGCACGGGAAGGTCGACGGCAAGATCCAGGCTCACATTGTGGCGGCCGAAATCTAAGCAGTATCAAGTGACCCGATTGTGGTCTAACGCTTCGCTCAACCGGGCGCTCGAAATCATAAAAAAGCGACTGCATACTTTGCCAAGGCAATTCTGTGCGGTATGCCTGGATTGCGGAGCACGGCAAATCGTTTGCGCTGCCGGAGGGGTGTGAAGTGCTTGAGGTGAGCGGCAGTGGCTATCAAGCCTGGAAGTGTGGCGGTATCGCAGATCGCAAACGCCTGGCGGATGCGAAAATGCGGGCACTGATCCGAGCCATTCATGCTGAAAAAAAGGTGCCTATGGAAGCCCCCGCAAGGTTCGGGAACTGCGGACGCGAGGCACGGCCTGCCTCGCAACTTCACGCCGACGGCGCCAAATCAGATCTGAGCATCCGACATTACCTACCTGTGGACTGATGAAGGCTGGCTCTACCTTGGCTATCGTGCTCGACCGCAAGGTGGTGGGTTGGTTGCTCAAGCCACGCTTGACAGCGGACATCGTGACGGATGCGCTGACCATGGCCTGGTTCCACAGGAAGCCGGCGCCGGGTTTGATGCACCATTCCGACTAGGCTACCGCTCGTCACTCCAGTTCCTGGATGACGGGATCTGCAGGCAACATCAGGAAAAACAGGCCGCATGAACCCCGACCTTTGGCAGACGAAAAATCGAGTGAAGGTCAGGCGAGATCATTGATGCGAATCTTCCAGTCCATCTGCTATATATAAACAACAGGTACATAAATACGCCATTCGCCCATTGTGGCATCTGATATTCAGGACAAAACCATGATCCGTAACCCAATAGATGTTGCCAGCCGTGTCAGCCCAAGATTGTCGGAACTTCTCGAAAGCAGAGTCAACGACCCGGATTGCGAGCAGCCCGTCACACTCTCAACGGTACGCCGCTTCTTGGCCGACCTGTTGCCTGCCGAATTCAAGGAGGCGGAGCGGATGCACCACTTCGATGTCAGCGAATCGCTCCTCGACGAATTGGATGCCCTCATCGAGGAGTTCGGAAGATCCGCGCTTGCCATCGATTTTGTACAGATCAATGTCAGCGAACAACTCTCTCGCGTGATTGAGGCAGTGATTAACGACGAGAACCGGGAAAACCCGCCTACGCTTGCTGTGGTCAAGGATGAAATCGTTGCCGGCCTGGGCGCTCGTCTGGTGGGTGAAGGCGTGTTGGATGAGGACGAGGACGATACGCTGATGTCGGAGATAGAAACGCTGATCGAACATTTTGGTGCAGACACACCGGCTGAAGGGCTTCTACGCTACGAGTAGCAAACTCGCATCCCCGGGGAAGGTAGCTTATGCATTATTGGGTGACATTTGCCGGACAGCGGTTTGGTTTTAGCGTGCAGCATGCCGCATCCAATGCCAGGCACGGAAGGCTGGAAAATGGCGAAGGCCGCCTTTACCTATGCGAAGGAGTATTCGGGCATGTTGAAGAACCAGCGTTCGCGGCGAGTTCTGTCTATATTTCTGATGGTGATGGGCGGCGTGCTCATGTATCTGGCACCTGAGATATTGCCCGGCCTGGTACTGCTTGGTCTGGGTGTTGTGGTGGAACTGGTAGGAATTGCGCTGGAACGTCGCAACTAGCAGACTCCTGGCCCAACTATTTCATCAAGTCGGGCTGGATTCATGCTGCACAATTATTCCTGTGACGATTCCTGTGGCGATTCCTGTGACACACCAGCCCAATGCAGGATCACAGTCTTGCTATGCTTGCCATCCAGCGTCACCTCGCTTGACTGCGCTACGCCGTCGGACACCGCTTTTACAACATATTTTCCCTTGGGCAGGCGCACATACAACATCGGACCCGCATTGGGCAGTTCAAACGCCACCTTGCCGTGTTTATCTGTAATTGTTAACTGGACTTCAGCGATGAATGCACCATTCGTGCCTTCAGAAAACATGATGTGCAGCGGATATTCCTTGGCGACGCTGTGCATCATCGTCTGCTGCTCGTCGCCAATTCCGCCGTTAACGTAATTTGATGAAGTATCCTCTGCATAGGCCAATGGCAAAACCACGAGCAATGCTGCGGCCAGCACGAAGGATTTTTGCAGTTTCATGATGTTTTTCCTTTCATCAATACGTATTTATGTGGGAGGCACTCGCGTGAATGCCGTCTCCAATTGGCTAAATGCCAAGTCCAGTATAGATCGCAAGCAGGAATCCACAATCTAGCCCTTAGCCCAAAACATGCTCGTACATGGATCGCTCTACGCTGTAACACGCGCATGAAGCCGACTCCGGACCGTTACGGTCAAGATGAGGTTCGCCTGGATTGCGGAGCACGGCAAATCGTTTGCGCTGCCTGAGAGGTGTGAAATGCTTGAGGTGTGGGGGCAGTGGCTATCAAGCCTGGAAGCGTGGCGGCATCGCAGATCGCAAACGCCTGGCGGATGCGAAAATGCGGGCACTGATCCGAGCCGTACACGCTGAAACAAAAGGCGCCTATTAGGAGCCCGCAAGGTTTGGGAGCTGCGAACGCGCGGCTTTTCAGTCAGCAAGGAACGCGTGGAAAGACTGA
>DMQT01000257.1:0-866 GCA_003455595.1 Betaproteobacteria bacterium | reverse complement strand
TAAAAACATGGTATTTCCCCCCGCCACTGGCGGCGCTACAAAATGTTGAAAAATCTGCGAACGCATTGCAAGCGATACACTCTATAGCCAATTGTCCATTCGCGTTGTCATGTCCCAAGTCCATAGTTTTCCTCCGATTGCTGATGCGCAGGCGCGCGTGCTGATTCTGGGCAGTATGCCCGGCAGGCTTTCCTTACAGGCACAGCAATACTATGCTCACCCTCGCAACGCATTCTGGCCGATATTGGGTGAACTGGTGGATGCCCGCCCAGACTTGCCGTACCAGGCCCGATTGCAGGTGCTTAAGGCCAATGGCATCGCGCTATGGGATGTGCTGAAATCATGCATACGTGAAGGAAGCCTGGATTCCGATATTGACGATACGTCAATCATCGCCAATGATTTCGCTTCGTTGCATCGGGCGTATCCGGATATCACCTATATTTTTTTCAATGGGGCTAAAGCGGAAGCCTGTTATCGTAAACATGTATTGCCCAGCCTAAGCGTAGCAACCCAACTGCAATATCAGCGCCTGCCCTCTACCAGCCCGGCGCATGCTTCATTGTCCCGTGCGCAGAAACTCAAGGCTTGGGAAATCGTCAAGCTGAGGGCGCAGGTTCTGTGATCGAATTTACTGGCGAAGCACGGGGTCAAGTCGACGCAGAAGCGCGCCATGACAAAGGCTTATCCGTCCGGCGCTTACACTATGGCCGAAATTGCCGGTTTTTTTTGGAGGAGATGCACTGCATGACAGTCAGTCGCGCAGTGCAGAAGTTCGAAGACGATTAGCCGGAAATTTAGCGCTAAACTTCAAGCGCCTATCGTTTTATTCCCACTCAATGGTTGCAGGCGGCTTGCCGGATATG
>DMQT01000233.1:12165-12643 GCA_003455595.1 Betaproteobacteria bacterium | reverse complement strand
GTAATTTAGTTCCCCGCTAAGCAGCCGGTGGCTCGATACATGTCAAAAGAAGATACCATCCAGATGCAGCGTGAAGTACTGGAAACCCTGCCGAATGCAACCTTTAGAGTCAAGCTGGAAAACGGCCATGTGGTGTTGGGTCATATTTCTGGGAAAATGCGCATGCATTACATTCGTATTCTGCCAGGTGACAAGGTGACAGTTGAGCTGACGCCGTATGATTTGACCAAAGCGCGAATTACGTTTCGTGCAAAATAAGTTGTTTTTGCCCGCAGTGACTGCGGTTATGTTGAGGAGTTTTTCATGAGAGTTCAGGCGTCCGTTAAGAAAATCTGCCGCAAGTGCAAGATTGTGCGTCGTAAGGGTGTGGTACGGGTGATTTGTGAAGATCCTCGCCACAAACAGCGCCAAGGCTGATATTTTCAGTTTGGTATTAGTACTTTATTTATAGTTTTTGATTCCGGAGTGATTAGATGGC